>RKRY01000149.1 GCA_007571135.1 Candidatus Nitrosopumilus sp.
GCCTTGACATCCGGGTTTTTCATGTGATAGTGTGAAACTGATCCCTTTTAGATCGTTGGATCAAAATTGTATGACATTGTGCGTAACTTAACCGATTACCACCTGTCAATCCCCACTGCCTCTTCTTGAATGCGTCAACACTCTTCGAAGAGATTCAGATGGCAAAACAATTACAGTGGAATCCTGCCCCTTCACACACATACCCATGCTACCGTCACCACCAACACCTTGCAATGTTATGGTCTGTAAGCGAGGTCTTGCCATTCACACACACATACCAATGCTACCGTCACCACATCCCCCTGAGTACGTCAAAACCGGTCTGCCACTTTTTTGGGCAGAGCATACAGTCAGTCCGTCTTGGGGCAAGTTGAATGAGATGACATCTTGCACATCACTGTCAGATGCACATTCGTGAAATAGCATTACAAAACGGTCTGTTTTGGACGAGTTAGAAGACGTACTGATCTTGCCGGACTAGATTCACAGCCATCCTCTGCCAAAATTCTCCCTCTCCATCTTGAATAGGAACTGCTGAGCATATCCGGCGTACCTGCCAAAATGGTCTACGATTCCCTCATGCAGCAACTCGTACTGCCTATCTGTAATCGTCGTCATCGCCGTTGTCTTCTTCGTCGTTGTCTTAATGCAGAGGTCCGGATAATATCTTCTTAAAATCCTTATCATCCATCTGTCCAAAGGAAACGCCTCTAATTTGTTTAATGAAAACAGCATGATGCAATCGGCAACCTTGTTTCCTATTCCCGGCACCGCGCGGATCTCCTCTCTTGTTTGGGCATACTCCATTCTCCTTAGCCTGTCAAAATCTATCCTGCCCTTGACTACCATCTCCGAGGCAGATCTGATGAACTTTGAGCGGTATCCAGCCCCGCACTCCGTTATCTCCTCGACAGACGCATCTGCAAGAGCCTTCGGCGTTGGGAATACAAAGAACTCCTTTTTATCAAATTCCACCCTCTGGCCAAACCTTTTAGATAATCTCTCCAGACAATTTTTGATTCTCTGAATGTTGGAATTTGACGAGGCAATAAAAGAGATCATGCATTGAAACGGATCCTGATCCATCAATCGCAAACCAAGGTATCTTCTGACAGCTTTTTTTGTCGTTGCATCCTTTGAAATTGTCCTGATGATCCTCTCCAAGTCGTCGTTTCTTCTAAAGAAGTCTGATCCGTCTTTTTTAAGCGACCTGATCTTGCCATTATTGCCTACCATTAGGACATCCTGGCCGTTTACGCCATACCAAAAACCGTCCGTCTTTGTCTCTTGCTTTTGCCAAAGGAATACCTGGCCACTTTGGATCGTAGCTTCGACATTTACCGTGTTAAAGTCCTGCATCATCGTCTTAGACGGTTATAATATCACTTACACCGGGAACCTCTGCTTTAAAGCCGAATCTTTCGTGAATCTCTTGTGCAAAACTCGCGCATGAATCCACGTCCCCGTGAACTGTCAAGACCCTTGGATTGCCTTTGATCCTTGAGATCATATCAAACAGTTCATTTCTATCTGCATGCCCGGAGAACCCAAACTGCCTTACTTCTGCAGTGACCTTGAGGTCTCTTCCCCTAGTTGACACCTTGCCCGTATCAAGCAGTTTCTTGCCTGGCGTTCCCTCGCCCTGATACGAAACTAGGGCGATTCCGTTTTTTGCATCAAATGCAAGTTGTTGCAGATAGTATACTGCGTTGCCTCCGACTAGCATCCCTGCTGGTGAGATTACCACACACGGCTCCTCCATTGCGCGTTTTCTCTCAGAGTGCTCCTTAATTGACAGTGCACTGTTAATTGCGTCGGCAAAAACCTTCGGATCCCGAAGATAGTCAGGATGCTTGAAGATTATCTCATTTACCTTTAGCGCCATTCCGTCCATGATGATCCTGTGCTTAAAATTTGCATCCTTTAAGATGCAGGCTATCTCTTGGGAACGCTCCACGGAAAATGACGGGATGAACAGCGTTCCCCTCCTGTCCATCACCTCGTTTGCAAATTCGACTAGCTCCCTCTCTGATTCCCTTCTTGGCTTTTGCTCTGTTTGAGCGTACGTACTCTCGGTAATTAGCAGATCAATCTCACCAAAATCAAGATCCATCTCTCGAAGCATTCTAGAACCGTTTGTCTTGATGTCACCGGTGTAAAACATCCGTTTTTTTTCCGATTCTACTAGCACGGTACTTCCTCCGATCACGTGCCCTGACTCCCTTAACTCAAATGTCGCATTGCCCTTTGTGACCTTCTGTTTGTATCCGATCTGTCTGGCATTTCTCATCATGTTGTTTACTTCTGGCAGATCAAACGAATGGGAGTTCTTCTCAATCTTTAACATGTCCTCAATTAACAACTTTGACAAGTCAAACGTGGGGGGAGTGGCATAGACATCCGTATCCCTGCTCACAAATAATGATGGAACATTTCCTGAATGGTCTAGATGGGCATGGGTGATGATGATCCCATCAATGTCCTTGGGTTTAACATGCAGGGGGTATTCTGGGGGGGTGCCCCTCCTTCCAAACATTACCCCGTAATCTAACAACAGGTTCGTGCCTTGACAATTGACTAGGAAACCGGATCTGCCCACCTCGTTGGCCGCCCCCAAAACTTTGACATTCAAGAATTATGATGACTTTGTGTCCATGTTAAAACCTTCTTAGTAATGGCAGATAATTATCTGTAACATGTAATCGAACAAAGCTTTAATTAGTGCAAGATGAGATCCGATCCTTATGGGTAGAAGCTACCAAGAATGGTTAGGTCAGCAGGATCAGGCTATAGTCGCTAAAACACGTGCAGGTGACGAAGCAAACAAACCTCTTCTTAACCAAATTAACTGGATTTGGGTTCACAATCTGATGAATAAGAAGGCAGACCTTAATCCATCCTCTGCAGAACTACTTGACTGGGTTACATCAGGTCAAATTGATGCAATGAGAAAATAATCGCGTGAATACGCCACGTTATCTTTTTGTTTTTTAAATTTCTAAAC
>RKRY01000140.1 GCA_007571135.1 Candidatus Nitrosopumilus sp.
ATACAACAGGTATCAGGAGGTGCTTGCAATGCAGTGAGATGGAGCCGGAAAGGAATGGGGATATTCTGATCCGGGCTAGTTATGCAACAGACTAGTAGATCGGCTCAATGTACCGGCGTCTTTTGACATCAACTATTCCGCCTGACAGAATTCGAACAGAAGGCAGTGCCAAAAATGGCAGAAACAACGGGATCAGATGAGGCCTTGGGAATCTGCATCCGGAATCGACGATTGAACTATTAATATTTGCAAAATTGCTTGAGACTTTTTCAAACGGATCAGTAGAAACGATTCCGGCAAACTGCAATGGCAGTGACGAGACGATCTTTCCAGATTTGACTACTACGAGGCCTCCCTGATTTTTGACAACATGGTTTGCAGCTACTGCCATATCAGAGTCATTTGAACCGATTACAATCAGATCATTTTCGTGAAAACTCCATGAGGATGCAAAAGCTCCTACCTCGGCCCCAAAGTTTTCCAAAAAGCCAATCGAATGGCGTTTTGTCCCATGAGTCCGATCAAAGGCTGCCACCTTCCACACATCAGAATCCATGGATGCAGATACCAATCCGTCTTTTGCCGGAAGCTCGGCAGAACCGGCTTTGGTGATAATCTCAGTCAGCAACAAAATCGTATTTGCCACAACCCCGCTCTTCTTTGATTTTACTTCAAAGTCATTTTTGGAGAATCTGCCTAGTTTTACGGTATTTTTTATCCAGGAAGGAATGGTCCGTTTCCTTATTGGAGTTACAAGCTGCCCGTCTGAAATGACCAGTCTTCCCCCAACAAAGACATGTGCAGGTCTAAACGATCTCAAATCCTTGAAGATAAGGATGTCAGCTAACTTGCCTGGTGCGATTCCGCCAAGATCCCTGCCCATATTGTAATAATCAAAATTATTCTTTGAGGCCATAATGATGGCGTCAATCGGTTCCAATCCAAGTTTTATCGATTCCCTAATACAGTGATCAATGTGCCCAAATTTTGAGATGTCCAGTGGATCAAGGCCGTCAGAACAAAACATGAGGCGGTCAAGGCACGTCCTACTGGATAGCACCCTTGGAATGATCTCCTTAAGATCACGTCTGATCGAGCCCTCCCTAATCATAATCCACATGCCAAGACGCAGCCTCTCCAGGACCTGATCAAAGTTTACCGGTTCATGGCAGGATAAAACACCTGAAGAGACATATGCGTTGAGTTTTCTGTCACTTGCACCAGCTGTGTGGCCGTTAATTATGCAGTCGCATTCCAACATTGATGAGATGAATCTCATTGTTTTTGGCTCACGTAAAGTCACCTTAGTCCAGGAGAACACTTCTCCCAATCCAAGAACATGAGGATGCCTTATTGCAGATTTTGTCTCAGACAAGGACATGGTATTGCCATTACTGAATTTTGCATCAACTGGCAGCCCGCCGGGAACGACTTGAAAGATTCTAATTGGCAGGCCCTCACCGAGTCTTAGAAACTCTCGGAATCCCCTGCCTCCACCAACACTTACCACGTCGATGGGATCAGAGAAAAGCGATGTAACCCCACACAACAGAGCCTGCTTTGCAAATTCCGAGGGTAAAACAAATTGATCAATGTGCAGATGTGGATCTGCAAAGCCAGGACTGACAAACCTGTTTTTCACATCGATTATCCTGGTTTTTGGACCCATGGCATGGGATGCGTCTGGTCCTACATACGCAATCCTGTCACCTGTTATGGCAATCTGGGTTTTAGGAATCACCTCCCTTGTATAGACAGAAAGCAAGTTGCAGTTGTTTAATATCAGATCGGCCTTTTTGTCACCCATTGCAACAGAATTCAACGAGTAGATAGAACCGGCCAGGCTTGAATTCACATTTTAAATTAGAATTTGCGCCTATTATAGATTCAATGCTTAAATTACGGGTCAGGAAGTTTTGTTGGTATGAACATTCCAAAGGTGATCAGAAAGTACTGTGCAAAATGCAAGACGCATACAGACCAGAAGGTCTCCATTTACAAGGCTGGAAAAAGAAGGGGTTCGGCAAGAGGCGAGCGCAGGCACGCTGAGAGAAAACAGGGATATGGCGGACAAAAATTCCCAAAACTTGCAAAACCAGCCAAGGTTACAAAGAAGGTCACTCCCATCATGGCATGCACCGTTTGCAAAAAAAAGTACAACAAACCCGGTATAAGAATTAAGAAATTCGAGTTGGTGGCAGCATGAAAAAAGATCATATTGAGATTCCAAAGCCGTCAAGTAAATTCCAAAAAGTCAATTGTAATGAGTGCGGCGAGATACAAGTGGTATACTCACATGCCTCAACTCCTGTTGCATGTAATTCATGTGGAAATGCAATTACAGAGGCTACCGGTTCTAAAGCAAAAATCAACGGTAAAATCTCAGGTAGCGCCTAGCAAACGATAATCTTCCTTTGTATTTAGATTAAGCGCGATTCTCTTATCATCTATGATTACTGTCCTCTCTTCAACGGTATCCAGTGAATTGATCTTCTCAGAATTTACCATGGAGATCCCCGAGTAAGTGCATTCTTGGTTATCGCACGCAACTGTCAAGTCAGGTGTCCTGCCCAAACCCTCCAAAAGCCGCTTTGAAACAAGAATACTCGTCCAGATGTTTTGAGGATCATAGAGACAGCAGATCTTTTGCACAATAGAGGAATCTAAGAGTGGCAGGTCTCCGGGTGTAACAAAGACATCCTCGTCAAATTTCTGCAGGACCTCATTAAGATCCCTAACGTATCCGTCTCCTGAAGAATCCACGGTCTCCACATTGTTCTGTTCCAAAAGCTGTTTTGTGCCAGGAGAATTAGGGCTGGTAACTGCAAGAACTTTTGAGAAACAGCCAGACCGTCTTAAGGAATCGACGACATGCAGAATTATCGGTTTTTTGTATTTGAGCAGCAGCTTCTCGCCGTCTAAACCCATCCTAGATCCCCTGCCGCCGGCCATGATAACTCCGATCATATGGAGACGAACACCATCAACGATGCCAATCTTGTAAGTTCGTTAGTCGCCCCAAGGACATCACCTGTGATGCCACCAAAACTACGAGTTGAAATTGCAAGCAAGAAGATGGTAAAGGTCACGGTTACGCCAAGCATGACCAGGCCCGTTGTCTCGCCAATGAGCAGCACGGGAGTGATCATTATCAAAAATGCTGCGGCAAGCCTCCTCTTATCTTTCATAACGGAGACAAACGGAGAACTGGAGCCCATAGAGGCAGAGCTTCCCAAGCTTGCCATCAAGACCATTGAAAATTTTGCCAGAATCTCGCTGATGAGAACTGCCTTAAACAGGTCAAATCCGCTTGTCAGTGAGATCGTGACAATCAATCCTACCAGATACAGTACTACTGCAACTATTCCCGCAGAGCCAGTGTTAAGATCCCTCATTGCGGAAATTTTCTTCTCATAGCCTCCCTTTGCCATCAGGCCGTCTGCAAAGTCAGACAGCCCATCGGCGTGATGGACTCCAGTTACAATTACCAGGGATGCAACAGCAAGCAAACTGACAAGCAGCGGATCGAAGGCAGATGACAGGCCAAGCCCAAGCGAGCCAACTAGCAGCCCTATTACGATGCCGACAATAGGAAATGCATGCATGTATTTTGCAACATCCTGTATTGTTGCATCAGATGAAGGAAAGATGGTCAGAAATGAGAAGAGCGAGCCGATCTCTTTAAGCATGAATCCACCATCCCAACACAGACAAAGCCGCGATAATTGGAACTGTGATCATTCCGAAAAATAACAGGGAGGCGACCTTCATCAACGAGATTGCAGAATAAATGTGGGTCTTGGACAACGGTATCCCTCCGTTGCCTAGTTGGTAATGATCAGGTTTTTCAAATTTTGTGCAAAGCGCGCCAGCTAAGGCAGCCATTGGATATCCGGCATTGTGACTTTGGGTCTTTTTACCATCTCGCACCATAATCCGGTAGGATTCCTTCCAGTTATTTTGCAAGAGCGCAGCAGAGATTATCATCACAAATCCGGTAAGCCTAGACGGAATGTAATTTAGAACAGTATCACACTTTGCGGCAAACCAGCCAATGTCTTTGAACAGATCAGTCCTGTAGCCAATCATGGAATCGGCAGTATTTACAGCTCTGTAGACAAATGCCCCCGGAATACCAAATAGCGCATAATAAAACATCGGGCCGGTGACTCCGTCTACGGTATTCTCACCGATACTCTCAAGCACGCCTGAAATGACGTGATCCCGGTCCAGTTTTGAGGTATCACGCTTGACGATCATCGATAATCTATCCCTTGCAGCACCTAGATTGCCTGCATCAAGTGTGTCCAAGACTGCTTTTGCGTGATTTTCCATTCCACGTATTGCAAATGTTGTCTTTACCAGGATTCCGCCAACTATTACAGAGACAATGACTGAGATCAAATGACCTGGCACAAGTGAGAGCCCATAGACTATTCCAAAAGTAGTCAGCAGGACAGCTCCTGCAGAAATGCACACAACCAAGACTCCCCCAGCTTTTTCAACAAGATGATTTTGATTTTTGGCAGCCAGAGTCAATGCTGCAATCAGGCTTCCAATCCATGCAGTAGGATGAAACCTGTTTTTTGGATCAGCGAACTTTAGATCCAACAAGACTGCAAATACGATAATCAGGATAGGCTCCAGAATCATTTTACCATCCCCTCTATTGCCTTAATGTCAAGATTAAATTTGACGGTTTCTGCCAGCTTGTCTAATTCGCTATCAATTTTTGAGAGATTTTTTCCAGTCCAAGCAATGTCATCTTTTGGTTTTGCATTAAGCGAATCTTCTTCCGGAAGATCAATTTCGATAGTCGGGATGGCTCCAAGAACAGGTAGGCTTGTGATCTTTTCAAGTTTTGAGAACCCCGGTTCCAAGACATCAATGTCTCCACGGAATTTGTTAAAAACAAGGCCCTTGACAAGTCTTTGATATCTCTTTTCAATTAAAGACATTGTGCCTACAATACTTGCAAAAGAACCGCCCCTATCAACATCAGTGATCAGGAGTACAGAAGCGTCTGCCTTGCTTGCCATTCTCATATTAGCAATGTCATATTTTTGCAGATTAATTTCAGCAGGAGAACCTGCACCTTCCAAAATTACAAGATCAAAATTCTTTTGCAAGTGTCTTAGAGAATCCGTAGCAATTCTCATCCCCTTTGAATTAACAAATGTTTCATAGTAGTCTTTGGCATGCATCTTCTTGTATCGCCTTCCGTCAAGATAGACCATGCTGTAGTAATTCCCAAGAGGTTTGAGCAGTATGGGATTCAATTTAGGCGTGATCTGACATCTTGCGCCAAGAGCCTGAATGGCCTGAGCCCTGGAAATCTCAAAATCAGGCGTCGAATAGGCGTAATTTGACATATTCTGGGATTTGTATGGGGCTACACTATACCCCATGTCAGAGAAAATTCTGCACAATGCCGCGACCAAAACAGTTTTTCCAGATCCTGAAGATGTTCCTTGAATCATCAGGGATTTCATTTCAGACCCTCCAGAGCCGCCACAAGTTTCAGATTTTCCTGATGTGACTTTACTGCTATTCGAATAAAATTGCCGTTTAACCCGCGAAAGTCTTTGCAGTCCCGGATTAGGATCTTCTTTTTTAGCAATTCATTTTGTAATCGGGTAGAGCATGCCTTGGTTTTAACTAGAAGAAATGTTGTCGCCGAGTCATGGCAGTAGAACCCATCAATATTGTTGATCTTCTTTTGAAGAAAGGTGCCCTCCTGTAGAATTAATTTTTTTGACTTGGCAAGATGGCTTGTGTTTGAAAGTGCTGCGATTCCGGCATCTTGAGCTAAAGAACTTACGCTCCATGGAACCCGAATCTTTTTCATTATTGAAATGATTTTGCCGGAACTAATTGCATACCCAATTCTGATCCCAGGCAAACCGAAAGACTTTGTAAGGGATCTAAGAACAAAAAGATTGTCAAATTTCTTTACGTCGCCCATGACAGATTCGTCTGATCGTGGAACCATTTCAATAAAACATTCATCTGCAAAGACAATGGTTGATAGTCTTTTGGCAGCACCGATGATCCCGTTCATTTGTTGCCGCGATAAAATTGTTCCAGTGGGGTTATTAGGATTGCATATAAACACAAATCCTTTTTTGGGAATTTTTGGAAGAAAGGAGGATAAATCTTGTGACAAGTTCATTGATTTGAAAAAAGACGGTGATGCGCCGTTCAGTGAGCAAGCCGACTCGTATTCTTGAAACGTCGGTACTGCAATCAGGACTTTGGAGTTTTTGGAAATAAACGCCGAGCAGAAATTATAGATTAGCTCTGCTGCGCCATTGCCTACAACAATGTTGGATTTTTCGAATTTTGTGTGTTCCTTGAGACTTGAGAGTAGTAAATCCGAATTAAGGTCCGGATACTCTTCAATTTTTGTGATGTTTGCCTTTAGGTAACCTTTTACAGATTTTGGGCATCCCAGCGGACTCGTATTTGAGCTAAAATCCAACACGTCAAGGCCAAGATTTTTGGAATTTCTGCCTCCGTGAGACGCCGGGGAGTGTTTCAAAATCGAGGATTTTGCAGTTATTTTCACAGTTGAAAATGGGTTTGGACGATTTAGTATGTTTTGGTAATTTCAGAAAACGATTATTAATTGAAGGCGATCATTTGCCAATATCATGGACAAAAAGAGGGCGGCAATCATAGGCGCTACCGGCTCGGTTGGGCAAGAGTTTGTGCAATCACTAGACAATCATCCATGGTTTGAAGTCACCCAGATTGCTGCGTCTGAGCGATCTGCAGGCAAAAGCTACCTTGATGCAATTCGAAACGAGGGCGGGATCATCATGTGGGATGTAGGTGGCGAGATCCCGGAATATATCAAATCAATGACCGTCAAAAAAATTGACGAGCTTGACACGTCGCAGTTGGACCTGATATTTTCAGCAGTCGAGTCCCAAGCTGCAAGGGACATAGAAACCAAGATGGCAGCAGACCTGCCAGTCGTCTCAACTAGCTCTGCATACAGGTATGAGGAAGACGTTCCGATTCTCATTCCAGGGGTCAATGACGAACAAGTTGAATTGCTTGAAACTCAAAAGAGAAACCGAAGCTGGAAAGGATTTGTTGCCCCCCTTCCAAACTGTACGACTACCGGTTTGGCAATCACATTAAAACCATTACTTGAAAAATACGGTGCAAAAAGGGTGATGATGACCTCGATGCAGGCAATTTCAGGTGGCGGAAAGTCAGGAGTCTCTGCAATGGGAATTACAGATAATATTCTGCCATACATACCCAAAGAAGAGGGAAAGGTAAGGACGGAGACAAGAAAGATCCTAGGCAAACTAAAAGACGGTAAGATTGAAGATGCGGATATCAGGGTCAGCTGCACGTGTACAAGAGTTCCGGTAATTGACGGACACACTGAATCGGTCTTTGTTGAAACGTCAGAGGACATTGATCCTGCAAAGGCAAAGGATCTCTACAATAGCTACAACCAAAGTATTTCTGTTGAAGGATTGCCATCCGCACCAAAAGAGTACTATGCATTCCATGAGGACCCTACAAGACCGCAGCCTAGAATGGAAAGAACAGTCGGAGACGGGATGACTACGACAATTGGCAGAGTCGAGAGGGAAGAATTGTTTGACAAGGGCCTAAAGTACATGTTATTTTCACATAACAAGAAAATGGGTTCTGCAAAAGGTGCAGTCTTGCTGGCAGAGATGTTGTACAAAAAAGGTAAAATTTAGACATTTTTTTGTAATTTTTTCAATAATAGCTTTATAAGAACCAGAAATCTAGATCGACTCAGGTGTTTTGAACGGTAAGAGTAGATGAACTGGATTTGCAGATCTTATCAGAACTGTCTAATGACGCATCCATTTCTGTACCGCGCCTATCAAAAAAGATCAATGTGAATTCATCAGTTGTTTATTCAAGGATCAAGAGGCTGGTCAAGAGAAAGCTAATTGAACGGTTTACGATTGTAGTAAATGATCCAGAATTAGGGTACAATGTGAAAGCTCTGACAGGAATTAACATGGATACAAAAAAGCGGGATCACATCATTGAAGAATTATTTAAGATCGACGGGGTAAGGGAAGTGGCAGAAGTCACCGGCAGGTTTGATATCCTAGTTACAATGTATTCCAGATCACTAGATCAAATGCACAAAATGGTTTCAGAAAAAATTGGAAGAATCGAGGGGGTTCAATCCTCAGAGTCATTTATTGAGATGAAATCACGCACAAAAGCAATGCCATATATGCCATCAAAGGACGGTGAGTAACATTGCAAAAACAAAAGTCAGAATCCCGGGTCGCGGTGTATTACGAGTTGACTAAACCGAAAATTTGGTATTTGTTGGTATTTACAGCATTCGGAGCTGCTTTGACTGCCTCAAACATCTATGGAATCGAGGTTTCCCTTCCAACGTGGGCACTGATGATATTTTCAGTTGCAGCCGGATCTGCTGCGGCAAATACTCTGACAAACTATCATGACAGAGACATTGATGCCGTAATGGAGAGGACGAAGGACAGACCGCTTCCATCAAAAAGGATCCACCCAGCTGTCAAAGCGAGAAACTTTGGACTGGCATTAGCGGGAATTTCACTGGTTTTAGCATTTGGGATTTCTTTTACAACGACTCTGGAGCAAGGGGCATGGGCTACTGCATTTATTGCATTCGGATTACTAAACAACATTCTCGTTTACTCTTATGCGTTAAAGCGTAATTCGAGAACAAATATCATTTTGGGAGGCTTGTGTGGAGGTTCGCCGCCGATGATTGGCTGGGTTGCAGTCACAATGTCAGATTTGTGGACAATGGGACTTGCAATGGCGGGATTGGTATTCATTTGGATTCCAATGCACATTTGGGCATTGACGCTGCATTTCAAGGAGGATTACAACAAGGTCAACGTCCCAATGCTGACTGCAGTCCAATCTGAAAAGACATCGGCTAGGACAATTGCGTTATCAACAGTGGTGATGGTGTTATTCTCAATTGTGCCGTTCTTTATCACCACAGAAAACGGTGATCCCATGATCGGCGGCGTATATCTCTGGACTGCCGTTGCGTCAGGGGCATTAATGGTTGCACTATCAGCATGGGTTATTGTAAGGCCAATGGAGAAAGCCTCGTGGACTTTGTTCAAATTCTCGAGTCCATACCTTGCGGTGTTGTTTATTGCACTGATGGCAGACTCGGCATTATAGATTAGTGTCATCTTCATCTAGGCCGTTTAATTTTTTTGTGATTGATTCGTGTTTTTGGATCAGTTCTTTTAATTCACTTTGCAAACTTGGAGATTGCCATTCGTATTTGATCAATGCTGAAACTTTGGATACAATACTCCGTTGGGTATTGCTTTGTTCATCAATCAACTCTAAGAATCGCTTTCCTTTCTCATCATCGTCATCATTGTTATTGCTATTACTATCCATAAGATCCATGGGAAATTCGTTGATAAAAATATAGCCAGGCAATATCATTATTTCAAAGTTTTATTAGAATGGATCCCAAAGACCATCCATGCAATGCAGTATTTCAGAATGTAAATTTCAATCAGTCAAAACTGTGAAAATTAGTTTTAGAGAAACCAGAAATCTTTGTAAAAGGCATTATGATTTGTTTGTTTCAAAAAATATGACTTTTCCTACAAAATTTACTAAAGCCTCCCAAATCTAATTCTTGCTTTCAACCTGCAAGTTGTTGAAAGATTTAACATCTACCTTTTTTCAATAGACTCATGGTAGCAAAGAAGAAAACTCTTGTAAATAAAAAACCGACAAAAAAACCAGCTTCAAGCCCTAAAAAGCAGACAAAGGCCGTCTCAAAAAAATCAGAGTTTGATAAAGCGTGGAGGGAATATAATGTAGCGTTAAATGGCTGGAAAGAGTCTCTTTCACAATGGCAAAAAGCCACTAATGATACATTGGTGACGTATCATGACGCCTGTCAAAAAGCTTTAGAATCTGATGCCGAACTATTAAAGAAAGTTAGTTCAAGTTGGGAAAGTACCTGGGAAGAAATAGGACCTGGGTATGTCAAGCAACAAACAAAGATGATGAAGGACATTTTCAAAGAGACAAATATCGAATCAATCAAAAAATTCAATGAACAATGGGAAAAATTCCTTAAAACTTCAGGAGAGGACTCTGTCAAAGCATATCAAGAGGCCATTAAAAGATTCAATCAAGTATGGCAATC
>RKRY01000011.1 GCA_007571135.1 Candidatus Nitrosopumilus sp.
TATCTTTGGCCGCTTCTGCTATCATCATGCCGAGTTGGCCTCCACCGATAATTCCAAGAATTTTTCCCATTATCCACCATCAAATAATGGAATACAAATAGATAGTGATGAGATTTCAGATATCGTTATCGTTAATTAGTCTCTTGTATCTTCTACAGGTATGGTATTTTCAAAAAAACCCCTAGTTGGCATCATTATGGGATCTGGTTCTGATTCCAGAATCATGAGCGGTGCTGCAGAAACATTAGACAGGTTTAACATAAAACACGAGGATCAGATCATTTCTGCACACAGAACTCCGTCTAGGTTGTCCGAGTATGCCCAACATGCAGAAGAAATGGGCTTTGACGTAATTATCGCAGGAGCTGGAGGCGCGGCACACCTTCCCGGAATGATTGCATCTTACACAGTAATTCCTGTAATTGGAGTTCCCATCCTAGTTTACAACGATAGGCATCACAGGAAAACAGATACTGAGAAATTCTCAGCATTCGGAGGATTGGATTCGCTATTGTCCATTACAGAGATGCCATCCGGTTCGCCTGTTGCGGCAGTTGGAGTCAATAAGGCAGGAAATGCCGGAATCTATGCAATGAGGATCTTGGCAAATAAGTTCCCGGAATTAAAAAAGAGGGTAAAACAGCACAAGTCAGATCAGCATGAATCCGTCGTTAAAGAATCTGAAATGATGAAAAAACAAGGATTGTCTACTTTTGCAAAAAAGAGATTCAAATAATCAGGTCATCAGTTTGAACTGAATGTTCTTCTGTCCTAGTGACTCAATTAACTTTTCTGCCTGCTCTTTACCCTGCGTCTCCAAGCTTAATGTCACCCCGGCCGAACCTGCATCGATATCCGAACTTAGTCTGTCATGAACCACCTCGACAATGTTCGCATTTGCCATTGTGATTACGTCTACAATCTCCTTAAATGCACCAGGCCTGTCTGGTAGCAAAACCGAGATTTTGAGTAGCCTGCCCATAGTTGCCAGACCTTTGTCTACTATTTGTCCGAGTAAGTACATATCCACATTTCCTCCTGCCAATACTGCAACGACTTTTTTTCCGGGGGCAGGTTTTTTTGAAATTAAATAAGCCAGGCTTGCCGCGCCTGCGGGTTCAACTACAAACTTCATTCGCTCCATGAGCAAGAACATGGCCTTAGTAATCTCCGCATCATCCACTAAGACGATGTCGTCGATTAATTTGCTAATTATAGAATAGGTTAGGTGTCCGGGGATTTTTACAGAAATACCGTCTGCAATGGTTCTCTCCCTTCCCCCGCTAGATGTCAACGAACCTTGTTTTACCGATTCGTACATTGACGGAAATGATCTTGATTGGACTCCTACAACTTTGACACCGGGATTTTTTTGCTTGATGGCAATTAGTATTCCTGCTGCCAGCCCTCCGCCTCCGATTGGCAGATAAACCTCTTCGACGTCTGGCAGATCCTCGAGGATCTCCAGGCCTACAGCCCCCTGTGCTGCGATAATTTGCGGATCGTCAAATGCATGAATCATTGTTGCCCCCGTTTCCTCTGAGATCTCTTTTGCCTTTGCAGAGGATTCGTCATAGTTTATTCCTTCCAAAATTACGGTAGCGCCGTATCCTCTGGTTGCAGCCACTTTTGCCGGTGATGCATTTTTTGGCATTATGATTGTACACGGGATATTCTCCAAGGACGATGCAAAAGCTACGCCCTGTGCGTGATTTCCAGCTGATGCCGCAACGACTCCTCGCTTTTTTTCTTCATCTGGTAATGATTTGATTTTGTAATAGGCCCCGCGAATCTTAAATGAACCAGTCTTTTGCCTAAACTCTGCTTTAAGGAAGACATCCGATTTTGTCAATCTGCTAAATGTATGCGAATGTATTAGAGGGGTCTTCTTTATTTCACTTCCTCTCAGTGCGTTTATTCTCTCGATCTCCTCGTACGTCGGATTCATCGGAAATGTTGCTGGTAAATGACGTATTTGTCTTCTTCTATTGAAAAATTACATCTTTAGTCAAATTTTATTCGTAATTTTTCAGGAACGCTCAAATTGCTTAAAAGTTGTGCTTAAAACACGTCAGTCTATTGTACAAAAATTAGGCCGTACTAATTTGAAAAGGCTTGGAAGGGATTACATTACACTTTACCGATCAGCAAGATCCATGGCAAAAAGACTGACAAAAGGACAGTTCGCGTACGTTACAAGGCAGTGTATCGCAGGACAGGGCCTTCTGTAGTGGCAACAGGCCTTGGCGTGTCAACAAGACACGTCCGGCATCTGTATGCAAGGTTTTGTGCAACCGGAAAGCCGCATGTTCCGCTCAGGCCCGGAAGGAAAAAGTCTGGACCAAGTACGGAGACCACAACAGATCCTGGCAAGGCATGCTACAGAACCTGTATGCGTGGTGTGCACCACAGGGATGCCCAGAAAGTACGGTCATGATACAAGCTACCATGCTGCATACCGCATCATGAGGGACAACGGGCCGGTCACGGCATAACCTGCCAGGTCAAGGAGGAGAAGGCAGGTGCACTACGAGCATAGTCTCTAGGTTACATGTTGGAACCTCTTGACAGACTACTGGCTAGAGAATACTATTCATTGTGTTCCAATTTTAGACCAAGTCACTACGTATCACCCCCGGACCAACGGCAAGGTGGTAGTATGTTGCACAACTTACTTTTCAAAGCCATCTTTGGCCAAGATTATCCTAATTTAGGCAGGTTATGCAACATACTACAAGGTGGGGCGGTTCTTCAGGACGCTCGAAGATGGGCTGTGGCACTACGGGAGCATGTCGGCATACACGTCATACTACAATGAGAAGAGACTGCACTTCCCACTTGGCATTGACAACTGCCGGACGCCGTCAAGGGCGTTTTACGACAAAAAGGCCGACGATGCGATCAGAAGGGACAAACCGAAATGGATGGAGGAGGATGCATATGAAGGTGCGA
>RKRY01000010.1 GCA_007571135.1 Candidatus Nitrosopumilus sp.
AAGAGCATTCTGCTAGAAGGGTTTTCTGGAACAATCCAGTTATCTGCTGGAGAGACTAAAGACAATCATGATCAACTAAGAGATCAAATAAGTGTCACTTTAGTTCAAGCAGCTTCCGTTGCCGAGGAGAACGGCTTCTCTGACGCAATGAAGGCAGAACTCGGATTTGTGGAGGATGAAAACCAGAACAAATATGTTGCCTGGATCATTACCAGCATGAGCGAAGACGAAGAGTCTCAAACCATGATCATGAACAAATTCGTTGTAGATGCAGCAGATCCTGAAAACTTTGCGACAGTGTCCAAAACGTTTGAAGGTAGCGGAATGTATGATCACGGAGATTATGAAGATGATCACGGAGATTATCACAAAGACGGCAGTTCAATGTTGTCTGACCCGGAGCACGTAGAAAAGAAAATTCAGAAACTAGAACGAATGCTAAATGGGGGCACAGGTGATGCTGAATCAAACCAACTGTTGATTGAGGCCATCTACCATCTTCGAATGCTACAGACAGCAATCGCTGACGAGGATGAGCAAAAGATAGATTCCCTGCATGATCAGATCCAAAAACTCAAAGAACAGATGATTAGCTTGGAGAAATCCAAGTAATCCATTTTTATTTATCGCATAGTTATCGCCATCATTAGAGAAACAAAGTGCTCCATAGACAGCAAAGAATCTTTTGACGCATTATCAACAGAATTAAAAGGTGGCACGGATAACCCGCCATCCAGGTTGACATATCTAATCGCACTGTTGTGGCAGGGTTTGGAAAATTCATCGGAGAATAAGAAATATCGCACGCATGGATCAGATCCGTACAAAAATAATCGAATTTATTGACAAGTCCGAAATTGAGATGCGTGAATTAGAAGAACAGGACACGACACGATTAAAATGTGAAAAATTCTCAAAATCAGTCAATCGTCAAATATCAGAACAGGCCTAGTTGATTTTAATTATGCGTCTGTATCACGCAACAAAGAGATTAAGCCAGTTATGTTACAGACAATAGCACGATTTGAGCATTTTTTAGGGCACAATGGTGCCAAGACTGGCACAAAGTACTTTCAAATGCCATAGAATTTGGAATAACTGGACCACCAGCGTATCTCCAACGACCCGAAAAAATTGTTTGTGTCTTTTTTTGCAATCTAAACGGATCTGGATCAATAATCGAATTGCACAAAAAGCCTTTGGTAAAGAAATCGCCGAAGAGGGCATAAAACTACACAATACATGTTTTAGGTCGCATCATGCCAAGATGTAAAGAAGGTAACACCATCATCATCATCATCATCACATCGCACAAAATAACGAGACGTATGAAGACATAGAACATCAAATCTGGCATGTGCCACATAAAGCTAGTGCGCTGTGATCATAGGCGGCTACACAGCATGCACAGATGAAAGTAATCCTGACCAGGAATGACTTTAAAAAATATGTTGTGCGATAGTGTGTTGCACAACTTGTTTTTCAAAGCCATCTTTGACTAAGATTATTCTAATCTAGGCATGGTTATGCAGTTGTTACACCAAGGGGGTTTTCATGTGTTCAACATACTATTGTGCCGGAAGCATAGACGACGCGGCAGGCAACTCACTTGCCGAAGGGGGTTTTCATGTGTTCAACATACTATTGTGCAACAGGTTAGATACACCCACCTGTCAATTGACAATCGTCAAATCGGGCATCTTTCATTCCAATCAGATTTGCATTGCTGCCACAATACAACATCCTGCAAATACCAGCAAGTCACACTTTTATTTCAAACGGGACAGGCAAAGACGTAATGCAGATATCTGAAGAGCAACAAGAGATTGTCAATTCAAATACGAGTACCATCGTAATCTCAAATCCGGGAACCGGAAAGACTACCACGTTATCACAAAGAGCAATCAAATTACTAGGTGACGGTGTAAAACCAGAGGAGATCCTGTGCATTACGTTTACAGAGAAAGCAAGAAAGGAGATGGCCGATGCAATCTACGAGGCAGGAAAGGGCAGATTCGCCGATCAGGAACTGATAAAGATTGAGGTCCACACGTTTCACAGTTTTGCAAACAGATACCTCGATGACAGGGGACTGGTCCCAAACAGGATTGTTGGCAACAATGCAATGAGCCTCTCAATCCTTTACAGCTTTACAGAGGACAAGGCGCTTAACTATGATCGTCAGTACATCGTATCGGAGATGGTTCCAAAGACAGTCAGTGCCATACAATACATCAAGAGTTTTGGCATCTTGCCTGACGACATCGATATAGAAAAGGCAGGATCACATATGGAGGCGATTCATAACAAAAAGTCAAGTCACACCATAGACGAGTTGAAGGCATTTTTGCCATACATGGTAAATGCGTACAAACGATACGAATTCTCAAAGTCAGATGCAATAGACTACAATGACATGCTCTTGAGATTTATTGCAAAGTTTGACGGAAGTCAATTCAGACATGTGATGGTAGACGAGATGCAGGACATGAATGAGATCCAAGCCAAGATGGTCGACATGCTTGCAGAGAATCTGTTTCTAGTAGGCGACATGAAGCAGGCCATATTCGGATTCCAGGGGGGTTCAATCAGAAACTTTGAGATGTTTGAGAAGAGATGCGGCAGAAAGATGCTTGTGACAAACAGGAGGAGTGCGCAACAGATACTAGACTATTCTAAGGCATACTTTCTTGATGGCACGCAGAAAAGAGATGTCTTTGAGGGCGAATTTGAGTCGTTTGAGTCAGGCAGAATCGGGGAGATTCCAACGGTGGTTGTCACACCATTCTCAGGCCAGAAAATCCTAGAGATCATCAAGAAGAATCCTGGGAGAACTGTGGGCGTAATCGCCAGAACAAACTCCCAGATTCTTGAGATCTCTGAACTTCTTGATGCGTACAACGTACCGTATTTGTCAACATCGATTCAGGCGACATCAGTGGTAAGGGATGCGATAGGCGAGTATATGGCGCTTGGGACTCCCACGCTCGAGGGGCTGTCTGATTTTATTGCCGTAATGGAGGAATCATACGTAGAGCAGCAAGCAGAGTCCAATGTGACTCTGACCACAGTTCACAAGGCCAAGGGACGCGCCTTTGATATGGTAGTATATCTTCCGCGTATCCAGACAAGAACCAGTTTTATTGACACCGTTACAGAGTCGATCCTAGCCTCGTGCGGCATATTTGTACAAGACGAGTTGAGAGAAGAGACACTACGCGTGGATTTTGTGGCATTTACCAGAGCAAAGGATCAGTTGTTCATACTAGGAGATCAGAAAACAGTTGGAAAATACCACATTGAAGGATTCACAAAGATCCAGAACAGCAGTACACAGGAGGGGATGACCGT
>RKRY01000087.1 GCA_007571135.1 Candidatus Nitrosopumilus sp.
GGAATCAGTCTGCGACATATCCGAATTTCTATCAAAGATGGGCTCGCTTGATGACAGGCACGACAACCCGGTTTATTCAGTGTTTGATCAACTGTTTTTTGGACCAGATCTCTACAAAAAGATGTTCAAGAAGCAATCGGGGTTTTCGGGGGCGGGCTTGATATCCAGCGACCGGATAATCCTGTCTGAGCCGTTGCTGCAGATGCTGCAAAAAGAGTTTGGATCAAAGATTGCAATAGTTACGGGGAGGGGAATCGAGTCGATTCGCTACTCGCTAAAGGGGATGCTTGACTACTTTGACGGGGAAAGCTCCGCGTTCCTGGAAGACGAGTCAAGGGAGCTGGCAAAGCCAAACCCTGCAAGCCTGGTTCGCGCCATCAAGTCCATGGAATCCGAAAAATGCCTGTACGTAGGCGATTCCATGGAGGATTACATGATGGCAAATGGTGCGTCCCGTGCCGGGCATGACACGGGGTTCTGCGCCATTGTAGGTACAAGCACAGATCCGCAGGGCCGGCGTCAACTGTTCTCAGAATTGGGCGTGGAGATGATCCTCGAATCCATTCATGACATACCAAAGGTATTAAATTTGGTTTGATCATACATCAGTGTTCTTTGGTGGTATGATGGAAAGACGCACAGGCAAAATCAAACGTGAGACCAAGGAGACTGATGTCTCTGTTACGGTAGATATCGACGGTACCGGAAGGACTGAGGTATCGACAGGCGTAAGCCTAGTCGATCACCTTATTGCGGCATTTGCAAAGCACGCAATGCTGGATTTGACAGTCAGAGCAGAGTCAAAAGACGGCATCGTGCATCACCTGATTGAAGACACTGCAATTGCCATGGGCAGCGCAATAGACGGGGCGTTAGGAGACAGGACGTGCGTGACTAGATTCGGTCATGCCTCTGTTCCAATGGACGAGTCGTTAGCTGATGCCTCGGTGGATCTGGTAAAAAGACCGTTTTACAGACTGACCCTGTCAATCAAGAGAACAGGGATTGAGGATGTCTCACGAGAGGACCTTGAGCACTTTTTCCAGTCCTTACTTCAGAATCTGAACAGCTGCATCCACCTTACCGTAAGGTGTGGGGACAATGATCATCACAAAGTAGAGGCCGCAATGAAATCTCTGGCAGTCGCATTTAGGGCCGCCTCTTCTAAGGATTCAAGGCAAGGGGGAGTTCCAAGTACAAAAGGCGCAATGCAATGACAGATATTGCAATATTTGATTACGGAGCTGGGAACATCTTCAGCCTGAAGAACGCACTAGAGAGACAGGGCGCTTCAGTTAGGATCCAAACCAAGGTCGAAGATCTGCGGGGATATGACGGGATCTTTCTGCCGGGTGTGGGAAACTTTGATCCTGCGGTACGGAGCATAAACGGCTGCGGCGGCAACGGTAGCAGCAGCAGCAGCAGCAGTGATAACAACAACAACAACAACAATAGCAGTAACAGCAGCAGCCCGGTAGACTTTCTTAGGGTCGTCGGTACCACCCCCGTGTTTGGCATATGTCTGGGCATGGAGATGTTCTTTGAGAAAAGTCAGGAGGGCAAAGAAAAGGGCCTTGGAGTTATCCGTGGCGACATAGTCGTTCTGCCAGATACTCTAAAGATCCCCCACATGGGATGGAATGCGCTTGAGATCCGCCGGGAGAACCGGATTCTTGAGGGAATCGATGACGGTTCATGGGTATACTTTGTCCATTCGTATAGGGCAAGTCCCGCAGATCAGGACGTAATAGTTGCCGAGTCTGACTATGACATCAAGGTACCTGCCATCGTCCAAAGAGACAACTTTTTTGGAACCCAGTTTCATCCGGAAAAATCCGGTGCAGTTGGCGCATTGATGCTTGGGAATTTCTTGCGAGAGTGCTCCAAATGAAGATAATTCCGGCAATTGATCTAATGGATGGTCAGGTAGTCCGGTTATACAAGGGCGATCCCAAACAAAGAACGGTATACAGTGACGATCCTGTGTCTGTTGCCAAAAGATGGCAGGAGGCAGGAGCAGACATGCTGCATGTCGTTGACCTGGATGCCGCAATTGGTACGGGCAGCAACCTGGATCTAATCGGGGGAATTGCAGCAGAGTCGTCTGTTCCCGTAGAGGTAGCCGGAGGTCTGCGCAACGAACCGATCGTTGACAAGGCAATCTCCTTTGCAACGCGGATAGTCATTGGCACCATGGCATTTACAGACAAGGAACTGTTGCGGCGCATTGCAAAAAAACACGGATTCTCAAAGATCGTAATCTCAGTCGATCATGCAGACGGATTCATCGTTACGCATGGGTGGCAGGAGAGCACAAAAACCCCAATGCTTGCCGCAATAAACGAATTTGCAGGCATGGGTTTTACTGAATTTTTGCTCACAAACATAAGCAGGGATGGCACGATGAGCGGTCCTGACCTAGAATATCTGGACAAGGCCTGCAGCATCCCAAACACAAACGTAATTGCAAGCGGCGGAATATCTGACATTGGTGACATATCCAACGTTCAAAGAAGGAATGCCTTTGCGGTAATTTTGGGCAAGGCCCTGTATGAGGGCAAGGTTTCAATCAAGGAGGCAAAGCAACTTGCTAACTAAGCGGGTTATTCCGTGCTTGGATGTTGATAACGGACGCGTAGTCAAGGGACTGCACTTTGAATCCATAACCGATGCCGGAGATCCGGTTGAACTTGCGTCAAAGTACAGCAGAGACGGGGCAGACGAACTGGTATTCCTAGACATTACCGCATCACAGGAAAAAAGAGGAACAACAAGGGAACTCGTCTCCGATGTTGCTAAAGTGATCGATATCCCGTTTACCGTGGGCGGTGGTGTAGGCAGCGTGGACGACGCAAGGGACATTCTGCTTAGCGGTGCCGACAAGGTGGGCGTAAACACGGGAGCTGTAAATAATCCCGCACTGCTAACAGAACTGATGGGAATATTTGGCAAGCAGTGCGTTGTAGTCGCAATAGATGCAAAGAGAAACCATTCAGAGGATTCTACAAAAACGATGTTTGAGGAAGACGGCAAAAAATTCTGGTTTGAGGTATTCATTTATGGCGGAAGGCGCAGCACCGGCCTTGACGCAATCCGGTGGGCCAAAGAGGCAGCAGCTCTGGGGGCAGGAGAGATTCTCCTGACAAGTATTGACAGGGACGGAACAGGGGACGGGTACGACGTGTTGCTGACCCAAAAGACAGTCGATGCCGTCTCGGTACCTGTCATAGCTTCGGGTGGGTGTGGCAGGCCTGAAGACATGTGTGAAATTTTTCAAAGATCAGACGTTGATGCTGCCCTGGCAGCCTCAATCTTTCACTATGAAGACAGATCCGTAAACTGGGTCAAGGAGATTCTAAGAGACAGAGGCATCCCCGTGCGGTTATAAGGGGATTTTGTGATCAGCGACATGGATAAAACAATTGATGAGATTGACTTTGAGAAAGGCGGCGGAATCGTACCTGTAATCATCCAAGACGCAAACACAAAAGACGTACTTACTTTGGCATACTCAAACAAGGAGTCATTGGAGCTTGCAACGAGAACCGGGAACACCTGGCTGTGGAGTCGCTCAAGAAGTAAACTCTGGATGAAAGGCGAGGAATCTGGAAACACGCAGAAGATCAAAGAGATTCTAGTTGACTGTGACTCTGATGCGGTCATCTATCTTGTCGAACCATCCGGACCTGCTTGTCATTTGGGCGAGGATCTCTGTTTTCATAACACTTTGAAGACTAGTTAGCAGATGGGTTCGTAGTTCTCTTCATCGCCTGGCAGAATTTGACCTGTCACCTTGAATTTCAGACTGGGATGGTCTGTTCCTCTAAAATCCACCAGCCAAATTCCTGTCAGCTCTTCTAGCGTGCAAATCTCTTTTGAGAGCGAGAGCCTTGGTTCAATGTAATAGTTAAATGCCGGTTTGCTGGCGCCATCAAACGGAATTGTGGCATAAACTGAGTAATGGGTATCATTTAGCGGCCTTAGGAAAGTCACCTGTCCTTTTTCTTCAAATTGCAGGCCTCCGATTCTAAGGAAGACCTTCTCTCCCAAGATGTATTCTGTCCTGTCGATCTGAAATGGCCCCGATGAGATCCATTCACGCTCTTTTGGCGTATAATCATTTTTCATATTCTTTTCTTCAATCTCGTTTAATTTATCTTGAATTTTGGCGGTTGCATCTTTGGATGTCTTAGGATCTTTGCCTGTGATAGCATCATCGCCATCCGTATCATCCGCATCAGCAGCATCCTCGACCATAGTCGCTTTATGATCTTCTTCTGTCAGCAAAACTGTAGACGCTACTGTTGTTGCAACAGCCACGATTCCCAGAATTATCAAAATGCCCAAAGCGATTCTCCTATCGACCATGGCGTATCTTCCTTTAAAATCTCTAAAAGTGTTACTTATGAAGGACATGTCCAGAACTGCGGACAGGATTTTCTGGAAATTATCGCATCAACGTTTGACTGTTCTGTTTATCTGCACGGCTACTGACTGATGAATTCAGTTCAGATGGCACATGTGAAAACAGATATGTGCAAATGATTAAACCGTACGTCGGACCGCCCGGAGGATGCGCGCATCAACCCTTACATGCAAGGTCAAAACACACGCCTGCCGTACAATCACATGCCCTGGTACGTTGGTACAAGTCAGGGGACGCGAGTCGTCTGTCCATCAGTTTGATGTCTATCCCTGCACACCGTCCAGAATCTTTTTTGGAGTATGCAATCAGCGTTCCAGCCTGTATTCTGGATTTAAAGCCGCATCTTTGGCACTGAGACTACTTTCGTCCTTTCTTCCTTCGTAATCGGCTAAGCCAGTTTGGACAATTTCAACTAATTATACAAGATTTATCAAGTTATTGAAAAATATACAATATACAAGCCATGAGCTTCCATTTGTTACAAATTCTTTCATGTGGTTTAACCGATTACCTTCCTTCCATGCGTTGCCTGTAGACAGGCAGCAGATACTATCGCTTTTGAATCCGTCTTCTTTGCATGCATGATTCTGAGGTGTGCAGAGTGTGGGAAGAGATGGGATGGGGCGGGGTGCGATGGGCGGGGTGCGATGGGTGATGATGGCTGCGAGGATAAAGTAGGGTAAGGAGGAGATGTTAAGCAGAAACTTGAAGCCTGCCAATCGTTGATTCGTCGTTCTTCATGTGGCATCTACAACAGAACCAACTTGTCTCTGGATGCAGGATCCCATCTTTTTGTGCTTGGGAGTTTATCTGGAACACTGCGGTCAAAAACCGGTGATCTCCAGAAGGCCGCATCAGAAACTGGCAACAGTATTCTAAAGTGCTGAAAAATAATGATCAATTCAGTTCGTCGACAGTGAGCATATCAGCTTTCCAGTCGTCATCCAGACAATTTGTACTCTTTATTGATTCATGGATAAACAATCCACCATCGTTACCATGCATCATATGGAAGAACCCCTCTTGATTCATAACAAGGTTCTTGCTTGGAATACACCTCAGGTTCTCTCTGCTATCAAACTGGTCTGTTGATCCAGGCGGTCCCATTGGATGGTAGCCAATATCCAGTGAGAGTACATTTCCGGTGTTTGGATTACGGGCTTGCAACTGGTATTCAACACCATACCTTTGTTTGATGTCCTCCCTAAAGTCGGGAAATGTCTCCTTGAACGTCTTGACGGACTCTTTTGTCAATATCTCTTCTCTGATCTCCTCAAACACGTCATCCGGTATGGTTGGAGGCGCACCCATCTCAAACGGACCCCCTCCAAACTGCATCATGGGAATCAAAAAGAACATCAAGACAAGTGCTGCAATAATTGTACAAAATACAACTAGACCCAGTTGAGCTAGGCTTATTTTGTTGTATGTTGTTTGTTGCATGCCGCCTCCATCTAGAGTAGGAATTTAAATTTTTGTAAGCAGCTAAGTGAAAGGCAGATCCCGAGCCGGGTCATGTAGGATGCTTGGACTCCGTATCTGCATTGCCCCTATCCGAACTTGAAGGTCAGCCGTGTCAATTTACACTGCTACTTTTCACTTAACTGAATACATTTGATATATGTGGGAAGCAGGGGTTGGGATTTCCTAAAAACGGACTATAGAGCAATGCAAAATCTGATATGAAAGGAACCGACAACCTAGATCCATTTGCCTAGCATCAATCTGATGTATCAGAGAAACATCGTGTCGTTCTGTATGTGTTGCCGTACCTAACTTCGGTGCCCTCTTGCCTGCACGCGTTTGAGTTCAAGTTTTGTTGCACACACCATCGCCATCGGCGTAAATCACTTGATGACTCCAAGACTTTTCACTAAATTTTTATTATCTAAAGTTAAGTATTACTTAACTTGATATTAGGATTTTTTATGTATGCAATCAAAGGAACCATTGATCTTGACTAGAATCTCGCTGCAATGCAGAGAGTGCAAAAAGGACTTTGAATCTGCTTTCAAGTATGTCTGCGATGACTGTTTTGGACCGCTTGATGTAAAATATGACCTTTCTGCCGCCGTCTCCAAGGACACGTTTGCAGGCCGTGAAAAAACGTATTGGAGATATTTTGAGTTGCTACCCATAGAAGACAAGTCCAACATAGTCAGCATTGATGCCGGAATGACTCCCCTTACAAAAGCCGAGAAGTTAGGCCGGCAACTAGGACTAAAAAATCTCTACATCAAAAATGACTCCGTAAACCCGACATTTTCATTTAAGGACAGGCCGGCCGGTGTTGCAGTCTCAAAGGCAAAAGAATTTGGCATGTCTGCAGTCGGTTGCGCATCAACTGGCAATCTGGCATCTGCAACCGCAGCTCATGCAGCCAAAGGCGGATTTGCATGTCATATATTTGCGCCAAGCGACATAGAGATGGCAAAAATAGCCCAAGCGCTATCATATGGCGCAAATTACATTGCAGTAGACGGAACGTATGATGATGCAAACAGAATTGCCGCACAAATCGGTGATAGCAAGGGAGTGGGCATTGTAAATATCAACATGCGTTCGTATTATGTTGAAGGCTCTAAAACTCTGGCATATGAGGTAGCCGAACAGCTGGACTGGCAGGTGCCTGATCAACTGGTCGTCCCTGTTGGCAGTGGCGCGATGCTTAACGCAATATGTAAGGGATTTGAGGAGTTGCAATCCGTCTCCCTGCTCGATGATGTCTCAGACATGCATATGATTGCCGCACAACCGCATGGATGCGCTCCCATAGTTGACGCATTTAAGAAGAACCGTACTGATGTCGTCCCGGTTGAGAACCCTGACACTGTAGCAAAGAGCTTGGCAATAGGAGATCCCGGCGACGGCAGATACGTCTTAAAGAGACTGGAGCAGTACAACGGGCATGCAGAAGAGTCAAACAACAAAGAGATTCTTGATGCCATAATGCTGCTGGCAAAGACTGAGGGCATATTTACAGAACCTGCAGGAGGCGTCTCTGTGGCAGTGCTGCAAAAGATGGCCGAGCAAGGCAAGATTGATCCTGACGAGAAGGTGGTGTGCTATGTTACTGGGAATGGCCTGAAGACAACCGAATCAATTATGAGCGTATTGCAAAAGCCGGCAGTAATGAATGCAGATATAGGAGAGATCTCAGCGGTAGTAAACTAATGGCAGACATCACATTTACGATTCCCTCTGTTCTGAATCAGGGTAGCGGAGAGCGGAAAACCGGGATTTCAGCCGATTCCTTGGCAGATGCCTTCCTCAAGGTATCTGAAATGATGGGGGATGATTTTAAACGACGCGTAATGGAAGGCGATGGCACTACTCCCCGTTCATTGATAAACGTCTACATCAATGGAAAAAATGCAAAGTTCTCCGGCGGCATGGGAACTGCCCTGAAGGACGGCGACGAGGTCTACATACTGCCTGCAGTGGCTGGAGGCTCGGGGGATCTCTCCTCAAAGGAGCTTGACAGATTCTCCCGCCAGGTGATGCTCGAAGAGATTGGCTATCAGGGGCAGCTTAGGCTAAGGGATGCCAAGGTATGCGTTGTCGGAACCGGAGGGCTGGGACATCCGATAATCTCCAGACTGGCTGCCATGGGAGTTGGAAGCCTGCGAATAATTGACAGGGATGTAATCGAATTATCAAACCTGCATAGGCAGATAATGTTTGATGAGGACGACGTGGGCCAAATCAAGGTGGAGGTTGCCGCAAAAAAATTGCAAAGGCTAAACCCTGAATGTAAAATTGAAGCTCTGGCCGTCTCGATAAATGATTACACGGCGCTTGAGGCAGTTGAAGGATGTGATGTCGTAATTGACGCGCTTGACAGTGTTAACGCTAGGTATGCGCTAAACAGGGCGTGTGTAATGCATGGCATTCCGTTTGTTACCGGCGCGGCAGTCGGAACATCGGGACAGGCCTTTACCGTCCTGCCAAAAAGATCCGCATGCTATTTTTGCATGTTTCCTGAACTAGACGAGGATGCAATGCCCACATGCAGCATTGAAGGCGTCCACCCCCCGATACTTTCCATCGTTGGCGCCATTGAGGTTGCAGAGGCCGTAAAAATAATCCTTGGAAAGAAACCGAACTTGTCTGAAAGAATCCTGCATGTGGATTTGGAAAATCTTGACTTTAACAGCACCAAGACGTTCAGGGCTGAAGAGTGCCCGGTCTGCGGAACAGGAAAGTTGGAGGCCGTTCAAAAAGATGAACTGGTTTTAGAGGAGCTGTGTGGACGAAACCGTGGAAGGCGCACGTACTCTATTACGCCGACTGAGACCTTTGATCTTGATATTGACGGTGTCACGTTGATTGCCAAAGAGAAGGGATTTGCAGTAGACAACCAGGGAGACCTGGGATTGTCGGTGAGGACAGACGAATTGTCTGTAAGCTTTATGAAAAAGGGTTCTGCCGTGGTAGTCGGTCCCAAGGATGAGTCTGAGGCAATCTCATTGTACAAGGACCTCCTGGGAAAAGGGATCAAGCACAGTTGATGTTTTGTAGGAATCTGGCAAGTTTCATGGCCTGCCACGCAAATCATAGAAATGGTTTCTCTCAGTTGATTGGGTTTCAGGCATGTTGTGACTTGGACAAATCCTAGACTCTGTTGTAGCAGCTCAAATATGGTGTGTAGAAATGCCCCGTCATTCTATTTGGGGTGAATCTGCAGTAGATTTAGAAGAATTCATGTAATCAGTTAAGTCAGTTTTGACAATTTCAACTAATTATACAAGATTTATCAAATTATTGAAAAATATACAGTATGCAAGCTGTGAACTCACATTTTTTAGAAGTTCCTTTATGTGACTTGACCGGTTACAAATTCATCCCTGTCTTGGGCTCCACTTTATCAGGATTAATTTCGGCATTACAATCCGTCGACATGGCCGGCAAAGTTGAGGCAGTCTCTGACTCATAAAGAAAGATGAATCAATTTGATGTTTTGATTAATTGGAATATTTTGGGCATGGGATATTCGTGGTTTGATTTGAGATCCTGCGGTGTCTGCATCTTTTCCTATTGCATT
The DNA here is from genome assembly GCA_007571135.1 of Candidatus Nitrosopumilus sp. GTDB lineage: Archaea > Thermoproteota > Nitrososphaeria > Nitrososphaerales > Nitrosopumilaceae > Nitrosopumilus. Next base: position 9,471 of record RKRY01000087.1, read on the forward strand.
ACGCAACTGCTGAATCTTGTAATTCCTCCTCCTTGTGCATGCTGCAAATACATTAACGACACCATCGTTGATTGTACCAGACTGCAGAATCTTGTAATTCTTCCTCCTTGTGCATGCCTGTATCCTCCCATCCCACTCTCTCTGCGCATGCGTCATGTGTGATGGTCCAAGTCCCTCGCTGGGATTGACTTCCATGATGTTGCAGACCTTTTGATGCCGGCTATCCCAAAAGTTATTGACAGTGCTGTTATGTGATTTGTTCCAGGGGATCGTATTAGTGGTCTTTTCTCTTGAATCCGTTGCTAATTTATGCGATCGACATATCAAATGCATCAGCCTGTTTTTGGCTCATCTCATACTGTCAGATTCATCCATTGCAATTCTGTGCATTTTTGCCAGATTGATTTTCTGTATAACCGTTTGATTCTTTTTTGTGAGGATGACTTTCTGTTAGTTTGGTGCAAATACACTGCAAGTCTTACGCCAATCATGCTTTTGTGTTTTGTGACATCGCATGTCCGATTCAATTCTGTTCTTGTCTGACGTAGATCCCTGTAATATTTTTCCGGCACATGACTTGTACACAT
>RKRY01000009.1 GCA_007571135.1 Candidatus Nitrosopumilus sp.
CCAACGTGCCTGCCGTATCCCTGAATGACCGCAGAGTGCTCCTTGCGTCCCGGCATGCCCTTTTTGGGCCCTCCCCATCGGTGCTGGAAATACGATTGCGTCGGGATTGGTAACGTTTTTGTGTCTGGCACAGATCTTCTTGACCCAGATCTGGGATATCCCCATTATGCTGGCAATCTCCCTGGTGGTTCTGCCCAGCCTCTTTTGCCTGACTATCCATCTGACCTTTGACTCGTCTAGTTTTTTCATGACACGGATGCGGTGATGTCCAATATGCCTCCATCGGCCTATCTGCCTTGCCAACCCACACACCTTCGTTTCGAGTGTGCGTCTCAGACTAGTCATTGCGTACCTCCAGAAGGGGGTATACTACTTTTTGCACAAGATAAAACAGCAACCTCATCCATGTGACATCTTATTAATTATACAAGAATTGTAAAGGTATGACAGATTCCGGTGATGAATTTCCACATGATCATTGAGATTGCAACACACGGTTCTAGCCTTCATAGAAGACGAGAGCGCTTTATCATCAGAACCCCAGAACAAAAAGATGCAGAAATCCCTGCAGAAAAAGTTGATGCGATACTGATAGCGTCCAATGCAATAATAAGCACTGCCGCCATAAAGTTATGCGTAGAAAGACAGATTCAGCTTGTCATGACATCATGGTATGGAAACCCGATAGCAAGAATGTGGACAAGCAGCCCCGGGAGACAGACTCAAATACGAAGGCAACAGTACATGAACGTTGACACCCACTTTGCGTTCAAAACAACACAATCAATCCTGTTAGAAAAGATCATAAAACAGAAAAAATTTCTACTTGATCTCAAATACAACCGTGTGCAAGATTCCACAACTGACGAACTCAAAGATGCTGTCTCATTCATCAACAGTGTGATTGCCAAGATCAAGCAGGTTCAATACACAAAGAATTTTGCATCTCATTTCCTTGGATATGAAGGAAGCTGTGCAGTGAGATACTTTGAGATGATTTCCAAATGCCTTCCCAAAAAATGGCAGTTTTCACATAGAACGCAAAATCCAGGACTTGATCCGTTTAACGCATCTTTGAATTACATGTATGGCATGGCATATTCCAGTATTGAGAAAATAATAATTCTATCGGGTCTTGATCCAAATGCGGGTTTTTATCACATGGATAACTACGCCAAACCCACATTGGTGTTTGATCTGATTGAACCACAGAGACCCATAATTGACAGAACGTTGGTGTACATGTTTAACAAAAAAATTGTCAGAGACAACTGGTTTACAGATACCAAGGATGCAGTATTCAGTATCGAGATTACAAAACAAGGCCGTAAAGCACTGATAGACGCATATGACAAAAAATGCCTCAAGATAATTGAAAAATGCATATGGAGGCAATGCAGAAAGATGACTGGCGAACTACTGAATCTAGACATATGCAGGAGCGCAACAACATGATAACCCAGATGTATTATGCTGTATATGACATAACTGATAACGGCATTAGGGAGTCACTGGTGCAAGTTCTAAAGGATGCAGGATTTACTCGCATTCAAAAAAGCGTATTTTGTGGCAAGATCTCAAATCAGCAGAAAAAAGATATTCTGGAAAACGTAAAGAACATCATAAATCAGGATGCAGATTCGTTTTATCTAATAATGAGTTGTAGCCAGTGTTTTGGGAAAATTGTGACAATTGGAAAAAAATTTGACAAGGAATACGTGACTGATAGCAAGTCTTCCATGGTGTTTTAAGTGATTACTGTTACTACTGTGATAGAAAATGTATTCTGTCCCAAATTTACCTATTATGGGATGGTGATGGGTATAAAGCAATATGAGGAGAAAAGAGGTACCGTCATGTCTGGACGAAGGCATCACAATGTAGCTGAAAAGACAAATACAAGCTATGTGCCTAAAAATCTTCGTGGACGAAAAATCACATCTGTAAAGATGTATTCGAAAAAGTATGATCTTGTAGGAATAGTTGATGAGTGCATAGTCACCAGTGACGAAATAGTTATCATAGAGCGCAAACATGCAAAACAGCAGCATATACATGATTCAGTCACGGTGCAGATTGGATTGCTTGCACTACTTTTGGAAGAGAACTTTGGAAAACCGGTTAAAAGTGCATACGTGATATTCGCCAAGGATCATAATCGTAACGAAATAGCGGTAAGCGTAGACCAAACCATGAAGAATTATGCGCTTGCTATGTTGGATGAAACCAAGAAGATTATAAATACTACAGTAATGCCTGATTCGTCTTATGATAGTAGGTGTGTCAATTGCTGCTATCGAAAGATATGTGATGTAGGGTCATTAAATACCACATGATATATTTTATATTCTGGACTAGGATTCTAGAAAAGTGTGTAAAATCGTATCTACAAATGAAAAACGGGCTAAAAAATGTGCTGTCCTAAAGGAATTCTAATAAAACAAAGATTGAAACGTGCATCACTCATATCATCACTGATCTTTAGTTGAGTCCTAAAGGAATTCTAATAAAACAAAGATTGAAACCGCCAGATTCAACGAGTGATAGAACGTCACTGATGAGTCCTAAAGGAATTCTAATAAAACAAAGATTGAAACGACGTGCATGCGAGTGGTACTACTCGATCATCGTCCGTCCTAAAGGAATTCTAATAAAACAAAGATTGAAACGGATCGATACCCTATATAAACCTAGACGAGGTCGGGAGTCCTAAAGGAATTCTAATAAAACAAAGATTGAAACTTGTTCCTGTGGCCTTTCCCTGTGATTGTAGTATGTCCTAAAGGAATTCTAATAAAACAAAGATTGAAACAGTATACGGGCTTTCTTTTTTTTTCTTATGGGACGGTCCTAAAGGAATTCTAATAAAACAAAGATTGAAACCGCCAGATTCAACGAGTGATAGAACGTCACTGATGAGTCCTAA
>RKRY01000109.1 GCA_007571135.1 Candidatus Nitrosopumilus sp.
CCTCTTCCAGGCCCACACACCAGTGTTTCCGGTGCTCATGTCGATGCGCAGCCGGCCCAGCCCCCTGGACAGGGGGTGAACGACTTTTTGTACAACAGAAATAGCGCAAAATCCTGTGTATTACAAAAAGTAGGTAATCGGCCAAGTCACATAAAGGAACTTGTAAAAAATGAGAGGTCATAGCTTGCATACTGTATATTTTTCAATAACTTGCTAGATTTTGCATAATTGGTTAAGTTGTCAAAACTGACTTAATCGATTACGCCTTGAGTTTGGTGTTTTTTGAACTAACGATTTCCTAGTCACTCCAAGATAATATTAAATGTAACAATCTTTGATTTTATGTAAAATGGGGGAGTTTGAAGAATTTGCAGAGGCGCTTTTCGGACAATTGTCTGTTGAAATTAATGAAGAAAAAGAGATTATAAAATTAGCAGGCAAGGCCAAAGAGGATCTCTCAGGAAAAGTAAATTTTAAAAAAATTGAAAAAGTGGCATATGAGTTGCTGCCAGAATTCAGGCACAAAGTCGAAGACCTTCTAGGAGTCAAATGTGCTGACAATATCAAATTCGAATTTTTGGAATTAGATGCGCTCAAGAAATTCAAAGGAAGCAAAGTTTTTGCCGAGACTGATGCCAAAATGTTTGTTGAAGAGTTGTTTGCAGCTGTTGGAAAAGAAGATCTAAAAAAAATCGCAGGGTTGATGCGGCAGGATGCCGGGAAATATTTAGTATACTCCACATATGCCATACAATACATTTCAAAGATTACAACAACGTATGGGGATTATCTAGACGGGGTCATCTACCTAAACAAGTTCATTTTGTCCAGATACCCACAAATCATTTTACAAAAGCAAGGCGAGCCGTACGATCTAAGGTTTGAAAGCGTAAATTCCGGATATTTGGGGGCGATAAAAATGACAATCATAGAAGGATTAATTCATTCCGTACAAGAAAACTTGCAACAGATTAACAAACGGGCTGCAACAGAAGTAAATAGGATCAACGAGGAGCTTGCAAACATCATATTATCGCTAGACATAGAAACTGTAAACAAGTTATCCGAATATTGCCAATTGCAGCCAGTTCCAGATGACTTGCCCTTTGCAAAAAAAGCAAATCTGTTTTTCTTTTTAAATCCTGATCATTTCCTAATTGAACAAATTGGACCAGATGTCATGACATTTACTCATGTTAAAATTGATCCGAAAATTGACGAATTGATACCGCAATTGTCAGATATTTACAAGGGATGGCTTGCCCCAATTCAACTGCACCATGCCGCATTTACGACAATGGAAGGCATTGCAGAATTTGCAACAGAGAACGTACTCAAAGGCGACGATGACTTTCAGAATTATCTTACAACATACATGGGAACAGACTTTTCATCATACCAGAAAAGAAACAGTGAGGGCAAGGACTTTACCAAGGCAGTCTTTGAAAAACTAGGCAAGGGCACGTTCAAAAAGATTATGGAGACGCCTCCAAATACACGAGAACTAAAGGACCCCCAATCGTACATCAACAAATTGAGCCGGTGACAATTGAGTAAAGAATTTGACCCATTTGTTGCAGAATGGTTTTCATTTGTAAAGAATCCAAATTTCAACCTTGTAGAAAAATGCCTGAAATTTTCCCAACTGCTAGAATATCCAGATTTGGATGTAGAGAAGTACATTAAGAAAATCAACAGGATCGGAGTGTCATTAAAGGAATCAATCAACGATGTAAAAAATCCAGCATATTTGATTTCCATGCTAAATAAACACCTATTTGAAAATCTTGGATTTTCCGGGAACGATACTGACTATTTCAATCCAAAGCATAATTTTCTAAACGAGGTTGTTGATAAAAAGACAGGATTGCCCATTACGCTATCCATTTTGTACGCAGAAGTTGCAAAGTTTGTCGGACTAGATCTAAAGGTGGTGGGATTTTTCAGTCACGTACTGGTAAAATATAACGAGGAGGTGATCCTAGATCCGTTTTATGACGGAATGCTGTTAGACATAGACGATCTGCAGGATATGCTTGATCTAAAATTTGACGGAGAGTTGGAATTTCGGCCAGAATTTCTAGACGAGATATCTACAGAACAAATTCTAGTAAGAATGGCCAGAAATTTAAAAAATTCATATGCACAGTCTTTTGATTATGACAAGGCACTACGCTGTGTTGACATGGTACTTACAATAGAGCCGGAATCACCAAGTGATATTAGGGATAAGGGCATACTAGAAGGGCAAATGTTAAATTCAGATGCTGCGTTACGGTATCTTAACAAGTACCTAGAAATAAACCCAAATGCAGAAGATGTGGATTTTATTTTAGAACTTGTCAGAAGCATAAAGGCAAAAGATTAATCGATTATGGATCTTATATCGTTGCCTCTCTTAATTGCAGATATTTCATAACGGGCAATCTTATTTCTTAATGCTCTTTTGAGAATATCAACTTCGCTCCTGAGCAATGCGACTTCATCCTCAAGTTTCCCAACCCGTTCATAGATGGTTTCAACGTCAGAAGTCATGATCATCATCACCATGTAGCGATGATTTTAGTAGAACTTTCAGACATATTTAGGAGTGTTAAATAGGAATTTATCGACAACGCGTATTGCTGCCTTTAGTAGTTTATAAAGATTGGTATTTGTAATCTGCCTTGTGGAATACAGAAAGTAGTTCGCCCCCTATCCTGCATGGTGTTCCTCCCCCCGTCTCCCCTTCTATCACTGTTTCCCCCCTGGGCGGCATCTTTCTTGCAAACGCCTGCACCGGCGTCTCCTAGTTGTCCCAGTCAAGCGACATGTGGGGCCGCTCGTAGTTGTACCACTGCATAAACAGGTCCATGGGATCGCTCTTTCTCATCATTATCTCCTCGAACAG
>RKRY01000076.1 GCA_007571135.1 Candidatus Nitrosopumilus sp.
ATAGAAGGGGCTTTTGTTTTTTCTTTTGTAAGGCTGCCAGATGATCGACGATCGTCTCCTCCAACGGATCATCTTGGAATACAAACCAAGGCATTGCAATGTCAATATTCTTTTCATCCATGAATTGTTGAATGACAAATCGGTAATCGTCGGCTGTCGCGCCACCGCCGACATCAGCAGGGTTTCCATCATGAATTGGTACAGCAGGTGGGAAACGCGATCTCATTTTTTTGAGAAGTTTTGGAGATAGCCTTCCAATCTCCAGTCCAAATTTTTCTAACTGATCGATCCCGCCAATCATCGGACCGGCGCCGTTACTTGTCATTGCAACTTTGTTGCCGGTTGCGGCATGCTGCCATGCCAATGCCTTGAGCACTCCTACCAATTCCTGATAACTGTCAACTGAGATGATTCCTGCTTGCTTGAATGCGCCCATAATTATGGCATTTGAGCCTCCAAGGGAGCCTGTGTGAGATGCCGCTTGTTTGGCGCCTGCTACGGTCCTGCCACTCTTCCAGATAACAATTGGTTTGTTTTTTTCCTTCATCACACGTTTTGCGACATTGACGAACTTTCTGCCATCGCCGAATCCTTCAACGTAAAGTCCGATTACCTTGGTTTGTGGATCGTTGGCGGCGTACCAGATCATATCTGCCTCGTCGACATCCGAGCGATTGCCGAAGCTGATCATCTTTGATAATCCAAATACATCGGCACTCTCCAACATGCTAATTCCCATGGTGCCACTTTGTGAAAAGAATGCGACCGGACCTAATTTTGAACGAATCATTCTTTTTTGTCCTTGGAAGGCGCAGTCAAGGCGATTTGCTGCATTGAACATTCCAATGCAATTCGGACCGATGATTCTGATCCTGTGTTTTTTAGATAATCTTGCAACTTCAGTTTCATATGCTGCCCTCTCCCCGCCAAGTTCCTTTCCACCACCTGAGACGATTACAACGCTGTGCACTCCCTTCTTAGCACAATCCTCCAAGACGGGGGGAGTCATTGACAAATCAACCGAGATTATTACCAGATCAACTTTTCCAGGAATATCGGCAACTGAAGGATAGCATTTTTGTCCGAATATTTTATCGGCCTTTGGATTAATCGGGTATACTCTTCCCTTGAAATCATGGTTGACTAGACTGTCTAATATAGAGTTGCCAATTTTGCCAGGACTAGACGATGCCCCTACAAGCGCGACAGATTTTGGTGTAAAGAATGTCTCCATGTCAGTGATGCTAGGTTTTGCCTTTGAAATAGAATTTTTATTTATCTCCTTGTTTAATATGATTTTTGCATCAACGACAAAATGGGATTTTGGGTATGCTATGACGGGGTTAAAGTCAATGCTGTTAATGTAGTCGGCATTTTCTACGCCCAATTTACCAATGTCAACTAACATTTTTGCAAGCATGTTAGTATCAACGGGTTTGCTTCCCCTAAACCCACGTAGGAGTTTTACGCCTTTTAATTCATTTAACATTGACTTTGCATCGGCAGTCGTAATTGGGAGCATTCTGAATGCTACATCTTTCATTATTTCAGTCATTGTGCCCCCCATTCCAACCATGATAATTGGGCCAAATTGGGAATCATTTTGTATGCCTACAATTAGCTCAACTCCTTTCGGGACCATTTTTTCTAAAAGTATTCCTTTAATGTCGATGCCTTCTTTTTTTGAGAGTCTTCCATGCATATCAGCAAACGTCCTTTTTACATCATGGGCGCTATTCAGTCCGACTTTGACCCCGCCAACATCGGTTTTGTGTAGAATTTGCGGAGACACCACTTTCATTACAAGTGGAAAACCAATCTTTTTGGCTGCCTTTGCCGCTTCATCGGCTGATGTCACCAAAGCATATGGCGGAACTTTAACTCCATAACTTTTTAAAATAGATTTTGAGGATTCTTCAGTGATAACTTTGTGATCGGTTTGGATGATCTCGTCAAAAATTTTCTTCACAACAGCCATTGTTCGATCGAGGGAATCAAAACTCTGTATATTAAACTTTGGTCAAATGAAACGATGATTTGAAATTATTGTAAAAAATTTTCATATTTGATTTTACAATTGCAGCATTCTCACTTACATCAGAGCGAATTTTCTGAGTATTAACGTATGGAATTTCTTTGAGTTTTTCCTCGGTGTTGTCAAGCCACAGGTGTACCATCTCTTCGTTTACTTCCAAATGAAATTGGAGGCCTATTGCACTTTTGTATTGAAATGCCTGATTTTGATAGTGTCTTGATGAGACTAGTCGCACCGCGCCTTCAGGTAGATCAAACGTGTCACCATGCCAATGAAAGACAGTAAAAGGATTCTGAAGGCCTGAAAAAAGCGAAGAGTTATTGTTAATTTTCAGATCATTGTAAAAACCAATCTCTTTTTTTGGTCCACGGTAAACATTTGCGCCAAAAGTCTTTGCAATCAACTGTGAACCCAGGCATACTCCCAGCACAGGAACATTATCGTTTACGTAGGTTCTGATTAATTTTTGCTCCTCTCGAAGATACGGTAAATCATCATTTGCGCTTTCGGGTGCGCCAAGAATAACCACCATAGAAAAATTACCTGTGGGAATTTTTTCATGTTTGGCATTGACAGACGTAATCTCAAACCCGTCAGCATTTAGCAAATCTCCCAAATATCCAGAGCTTTCAATGCGTGTGTTTTGAATTAATAATACTTTAGACATTGTTTTTACACATAAAAGATCTCGATGCCACAGAATTAACTGTTTAGTGGCAATCGGTTAAGTCAGCTTTGACAATTTCAACAAATGTAATCGGTTAAGTCAGCTTTGGCAATTTCAACAAATTATGCAAGATTTATCAAATTATTGAAAAATATACCGCATGTAAGCTATGAACTTCCATTTTT
>RKRY01000084.1 GCA_007571135.1 Candidatus Nitrosopumilus sp.
AAAAATGAGAGTTCATAGCTTGCATATTCTATATTTTTCAATAACTTGCTAGATTTTGCATAATTAGTTGAAGTTATCAAACCTAACTTAACCGATTACGAATTTTCCACTCAAAACACATTTGGAACAGCGCCCTAAGACGTATAGTTGGCGCGCACTGACAACGCAAAATACATGACTAGGGCAAATCCTGTACTACACGAACGACCTGATGGAAAAGGAGTCAAAGGAGGCAAACTACCGCAGGAACGGCGCACCGTTTCTGTATGCACACTCGTTGTCTGCCTGCACACTCGTTGTCTGCCTGCATTGCAATAACCAGTCCATGAGATTCCGTATAGGTAGCTTGCCGGCATGGCCTCTAGACGATGTCTATATGCCTGTGTCTGCATACTGCAATGTTCGGAAGGATCCGAGATCCCAGCGCACAGACGATCGGCAACAGGTCACAGTATCAGACAAAGACGGTTCAAAGTAAGATTTCATGCTGTTGACAGCGCAGTATCAAGGCAGACGGCGCGGTGCTAGTATGTTGCACAACTTGCTTTTCAAAGCCATCTTTGGCCAAGATTATCCTAATTTAGGCAGGTTATGCAACATGCTACGCGGTGCGCGGATACGCCAAAAGTGAAATGTCAGGCGCGGATTTGTCAAGATACAGTACTAGTAGAACGGACACCGGAATTATCCACGCGCTCAAGATTACCGACGATACCGTAGGTGACTTGAAGATATTCCTGTCGCTACCAGATGACGTGCCTTCCATAAATGATGTTACATTGCATGTCATGGGAGATGAGGCGTACGCTGTACGTGACATACACAGGAGTGCAAGAACATGGTATCAACCCATTCGGCCGTACGACTGAAGATCTCTTCTTCTGCAAAGGGCAGAGAAAGGGCAATGCATGGGGAAGCTGTACGCGACTAGTTGGTAGATCGCCTCAAAGTCGTGGGTACGCTTACTGACGAGCAAAAGAAGGAGAATCAGAAGAGATGGAAGAAGAGATCCAAGTTTGGCAGGCGTTGGATTGTGGGGCCGTCTTCTCTGCGTTTAAGGGGATATTTGGCGAGTCGGTCATGGTATCAGGTGGGGGAACATGGTACATGAGATCATGCCAAAGGTCGCCGTCTGCAACATGATTGCAGCACACGGAGGGTGGGACTGATATAGCATCAACGGCAGTGTCCGTCACCACCCCCACAGATCATCAAAGTCATGGGTGTGGGGGGCTATGCGACAGACCATAGAATTCCTCCCAGATTACAGCAAAGCCCGCCTGAAAATCTAATCACAAGCTTAAAATCATCTGAGTGTCGGAAACGATCAACTTGGGTAAGAGACCGCTAGTAAGAAGAAGAGGGCGTGGAGGCAATCAATTCAGATCTACTTCTACTGGCAAGGTAGGCACCACGGCAAATTACCCCCGTTTCTCATTATCTGAGCAACGCGAAGGAAAAATCATTGATCTAGTTCATGAGCGCGGGCGAGAAGCACCCTTGGCAAAAATTCGTTTTGAAGACGGTTCAATCTCGTTTGTTCCAGCAGTATTGGGCGCCAAAGTTGGCGAAACGTTACATTTTGGATTAAAATCAAAAATTGAGCAAGGAAATGTAATCAGCATTCAGAATATTCCTGATGGAACCATAGTCTGTAATATTGAGAAACACTTCGGTGATGGAGGAACCATTGTTAAATCAGCAGGAACTAATGCAACTGTCTTCTCTCATGGGGAAGAAGGCGTCACAATAAAACTGCCTTCAGGACGATTTGCAACACTTAATCCAAAAAATCGAGCAATGATTGGAACTCTTGGCGGCGGCGGCGTCAGCGAAAGACCATTTATGAGTGCCGGTGGAAAATGGAGAAACTTTAAAGCTAAAGGAAAGAAATATCCAATTGTCAGGGGCGTTGCTCAAGCAGCTTATGTTCACCCCCACGGCGGCGGCCGTCATCAACATGTGGGTCAAAGTTCAACTGTTTCTAGGGATGCACCACCTGGAGCAAAAGTTGGAAGTATTGCAGCTAGAAAGACCGGCAGAGCTAGACTTAAGGAACGAAAGTAACCTAACCTAAAATTGATTAATAGCTCGTAAGAAGATAGTCTGTTGGCAAACCAAAGAATTCGTATTTTCGTAACCGGAAAGGTACAGGGCGTATTTTTTCGCCAAGCCCTAAAGGTCACGGCTAAAAAAAATGATGTACTTGGTTGGGTTAAAAACCTGAAGGATGGTAGAGTCGAAGCAGTCTTGGAAGGAGATCAGGAAAAAGTTGGCAGGCTAATTGAATGGGCACATGGGGGACCTGCAAATGCTAGGGTTGAGGATGTTGAAATCAGGAATGAGGAGTTTACTGGAGAATTCTCAAAATTTGACGTTTTGTACTAACGAATCTCTTCATAAGCTTCTTTGATTATACTGCCAAATTCTGAAACTGATTGCCCTTTTTTTACTTGAATAATCTGAATGGGGACTTTTCGACTTTTTTGAATCTTGATGACAACTCCGTCACTTTCCGGCTGTATGTCTGCAAACCACCTAAAAGTCATCGATTTACAGAAGACCACCCTGTGCATTCTTACATCTTCAACAATATTATCGCCTAAAGAAAGACAAAAATCCCTAATCTTGTCGAAAAATGGCAACACTTGCACGGGAATTTGTCCTTTAAATTCTTCATAACTTCGCCTACTTCCAAAACAGATCATTCATCTCATCTTTGCAAACTATGGAGTATAAAGGTAGTAGATCTGCTGGTTCCAGTCTAGATGAACAGCACCATTTCAAGGCATACAAGATCCGCCACGTTGACGAGGAAGCGTGGATGCTCCACCTTAGGATTGCTCCCTCCCGGACCTCATCCATTTCGATGGTTCG
>RKRY01000132.1 GCA_007571135.1 Candidatus Nitrosopumilus sp.
CTATTTGATATTAATTGTAATTGAGCAACTACCTATTTAAAGTCAGCAGTTTTTCACTTACTTGGCGGCACCTTCTGATTATAGGTGTCTTGACACTTTCATTCTCAATCTCTTTTATGCTACGTAGCATGCCTGCAGAATACGGATATGAACTAAACGAGTTTGATCCGTACTTCAACTATCGCGCAACTGAGTATCTAGTTGAAAATGGATACGGTGCCTACAAGGAGTGGCATGATGATATGAGCTGGTATCCGGACGGACGTGATGTTTCGGCCACCTCACAAACTGGGTTGCACTTTACAGCAGCGGCGCTATATTCTGCCTTTGGTTCTGGAATGAGCATTTATGACTTTACAATACTCTTTCCAGCAGTCATCGGTTCACTGACTGTACTGCTGATTTTTGCACTGGTAAGAGTCATCGGAGGAACCTCTGCAGGACTGCTTTCTGCGATACTTTTCTCAGTTTCGTTTCCAATCATCGTCAGAGGATCAATAGGATGGTTCAAATCTGAGCCACTAGGACTCTTCTACGGAATACTTGGAGTATATCTGCTCCTAAGCGCAATAAAGGCTAACAACGCAAAAATCGCAGCTGCAAAACTGGTTGGGGGTGGCATGTCTCTTGCAGCGGGATTGGGTTCATGGGGAGGCGACCACTTCTTTGTACTGGTGCTCGGAGTCTTCTTTTTGGCACTGCCGTTCCTAAACGGCGATCGTAGATTTCAGTTGTGGGCCATTCCGCTCTTTACTGCTTCCTTGCTTGGTACCATCCTGTTCTTTGAACGACCCGGAATCTCATTTGTTGCAGGAATTGGAGGGTTATCACTGGTAGGCCCCACGATCTTTCTTGTGGCATATAATCTGGTTAGGATCTTTAGCAGTGAAAAGAAGGCATTTAGAAACTCACTGCTACTCTTTGCTGGAACCATAGCTTCCGGCGCAATAGTGCTGACAACGGCCTTTTCTGGAGCATTTCTGCATGTTCCGTCTTTTAGATATCTCAACTCGATAAATCCTTTTTTGACAACAATAAATCCGTTAACTGACTCCATATCCGAGCACGCAACTACTACCATCGCACAATCATTTTTCTTCCATTCGGTCTGGATGATATTTGCAGGCATTGGAATCTGGATCATACTCAGCCGGGTAGGATCGCACCAGAGAAACGACATGTATGGTTTTGCATTAATTTTTGGAATTTTGGGTGTCTACATCAGCTCTGCGTTTGTAAGACTAGAGGTGTTTGCTTCCATCGCAATCATCATTCTTAGTTCAGTAGGAATACCCATAATGATCAGGAAGATCTTCGAAAAGCCGCGACAGACAAAATGGGGTCTAGTTCGCGATAGGCATGTGCCAAAACTTACATTCTGTGCGGGAATCATAATCCTGCTGGTTATTCCATTACTTGTACCAGAGAATTCCAACTGGATCAATGAACACAATGATCCGCCCACAATCCTCAACGGTGCTACGCAGTATCATGAGGTATTCCCTGATTGGCCTGCCACTCTGTCATGGATAAAGGAAAACACTCCTGAGGATGCAGTCATTGCGTCTTGGTGGGACTATGGATATTGGATAACTACAGTAGGTGAGCGTACCACCCTAGCAGATAATGCGACTATAGACAGAAAGCAAATTACAAAAATTGCCAAAGTACTTTTGAGTTCTCCAGATGAGGCTTGGCAAACACTTCAGGAAATAGGTGCAGACTATGTGCTTGTCTTTGTTGTCGCAAACCTTGTAACTACTGACAACGATGTTCCGCTTTATACCCTGTCCGGTGGAGGCGATGAGAGCAAAAAGGTATGGTTTATGAAAATTGCAGGCGAACCACCCTTAAAATATCTTCACGGTGACCTTATGAGCGGCACTCCATACTTCTGGAATGAGACATTACTTGGAAATCTCTTCCCCTATACTGTAGTGACATACTATAATCAGCAAAATATGCTACAATTCGATTCGCATGTGCAAGGAACCATTCCAATTTATGCCAAAGATATAAAATTCCAGCATGGAAATGAGGGTCCATTTGAGTTGGTGTATGCATCTCCAAGCTATCTCTCAGATACTGCAAGTGTGTCCTTGGGAGTGCTCATCTATGAGCTGAACAAGGACTATGATCCGGCCAGTGAGATCTAGCATGTGTCTATCATCGGATAGGTGTCGTCTTTGCGTGACCTGCCGACAAGCCCACGTAGATCATTCCAAAGTTTACGGTTTTATTTTCCCGTTGAGCCTTTACACTCAGATCATTGACTGTCTCTGCATCTAAACGCAGATCTATCATCGTACCCGGTTAAGTCGCCCTAGTATTCTCAGCAGCATCTCTGACACGTTTGCTCCTCTACACTCCCATGTCAGGTACCGGTTAAGTCACGCACAATGTCATACAATTTTGATCCAACGATCTAAAAGGGATTAGTTTCACACCATCACATGAAAAACCCGGATGTCAAGGCGTTGCGGGACGAGATCATCCTGATGATCTCAGAGAACCGCAAGAAGGACATAGCCATCAACGAAAAGAGAGCGCAGATACAGGACCTGACAAAGCAGGACCAGTACATGGCAAAGCAGAACCTAGACCTAGCTCGTCGCATCACATACTATGAGAACGCGCACAGTCCGCCCTCCCAGAACTCCATGCCTGCCATTAGTATGTTGCATAACTTGCTTTTCAAAGCCATATTTGACCAAGATTATCCTAATTTAGGCAGGTTATGCAACATGCTAGAAACGAGGGCGGAATGAGGCGGTTGTACCCGGTTAAGTCGCCACGAGTATTCTCAGCAGCATCTCTGACACGCTTGCCCCTCTCCGCTCCCATGTCAGAAAGCACGTCATCAGCGTGCCAAA
>RKRY01000029.1 GCA_007571135.1 Candidatus Nitrosopumilus sp.
TCCGGCTCCATCTCACTGCATTGCAAGCACCTCCTGATACCTGTTGTATATGGCTGCCTTGAGTTTGATCTCCTGCACCATGTTTTCCCATTTTCGTGCGCACACACTGTTCCCAAACAGACGCTTGAATGCAGATATTATTATTATTATTATTATCTCGACTATCCATCTCTGGCCGTATCCAATAGCATGTTGCATAACCTGCCTAAATTAGGATAATCTTGGCCAAATATGGCTTTGAAAAGCAAGTTGTGCAACATACTACTTCCAAGCCTTTTCAAATTAGTACGACCTAATTTTCGTACAATAGAAACAGACTAGTGCCATCACAAGATATTTTATGAGCATGCCACCAATCGGACTTGGGAAAGGATGACAGAAACCGTTGACCATGCATTACTAGAAAAATTTGAACGGGAAATTTGGAACAAGATACCCCATCTAGAAGATGAGGGTGGGAGGATCGCAAACGCTACACCCCTCGTTGACCTCACCCAAGATTTCAAGGAATGTGCAAAAAGCGTCTTCAAGATGGATTTAGACAACAAAGATTTGAAGATTTATGGAAAATTTGATTCAGAGTTATTTGGCGGTTCAATCAAAGTAAGAGCCGCATCACACATTATTCGAGAGGCGATTAAATCTGGCAAATGCAATAAAAAACGAGTTGTCATTGAAGCTACTTCGGGAAACTTTGGGATTGCGCTTGGTTTGCTATCAAGACTAGGAGTAACGGTAGTTGTGCTAGTATCAAGAAAGCTACAAGAGGGCGTTTTCAAGGAACTAAGAGATGAGAATATTCGCATTATGGATTTGGATATGGATATTTGTCCGGCACCCGGAATGGAAAACATGGCAGATGAACTGGCAGCCAAAGCTACAGCTGCAAATGTTCGTTCACAGCTAACTGGAATGGGCTTTGATCCAGAGATTTTTGATAAAAATATTGGTGAAATTGAGGCGCTGTTAGCTAGGCAAGACATCATTAATCTGGCAAGATTTCTTGCGGAGATTTACAGTATGTTCTGCCCAAAGCAATACGACAACGAGCTAAACATTGACATTCACAATACGGTCACTGCGCCAGAAATTGATCAACAGTTGCATGACAACGTCGATTCATTAGAGGGCTACGAACTAATTTGCTCTTTTGGAACCGGTGGAACGTCAGGCGGTCTGAGCAAATACATGTATGAGAAGTACAATAAAAAAGCAGTTCACGTGGTCTTCCCTCCCCATGGTCAAGACGTGGCAGGAATCAGGACACGCTCCAAAGCAGAAGGTTTGACGCTATACAATCCAGAAGCATATACTGAACATGTCGTTGATTTTGAGAAGGCAAAATTCCTTCTGAAATTCTTTGTTGACAGGGGACACGACATCGGTGAAAGCACGGCACTTGAACTGTATGCGGCATTGGAGATGGCCAACGCTGGTTTAGGCTCAAAATTTGTCATCATGGTAGCTGATGGAATTGAAAAATACAGAAAGAATTTTGAACAAATTTCTCAAGACAGGCTCCCTATAAGAATCTCATTGGATGATGCAGTGTCAGCGGCAAACGAGTACGACCGTATTGTTTGGGTCCACACGCAGTATACTCCAAAAGAAGAAGGAATCGAAATGATTGCAAAATCATTAGGTGTCGACAAATCAAAGATCGCCGTTCTAAAAGCTGGAACGATTAGTCAGTTGCTGTCAACACGGGAGATTCCAGAGGAGTTAAGCAAGGAATTTGGCGGTTCTAATGGAAAATCATTGTTGGTGTGCATGGCAGGCAACACATCATTTATGACGGCACAGGTCCTTGCAAGCAGTGGTATTCTTACCCAGAGTCTAGATGGGGGCATCACTGACTTGCCTGAAGGCAGAGGTAAAAACCCCAGTGAATACATCCAAGTAGCCAGAGAATGACAATTTGAAATGCCTTTCAGTTTCACAGCCATTTGCTGAACTCATTGTTTCAGGACGAAAAACAATCGAATTGAGGAGATGGAACACGGGTTTTAGGGGGGAATTCTTGATTCATGCACCACTTAAAATTCGAACAGAAGACTGCAAGAGATTGAAGATCAGTTACAAGTTAACAACTGGAGCCATAGTAGGAAAAGCTGAATTGTATGGGGTAAAGAGATACGATTCAAGAAAAGAGGTAAATGATGACAGGCAGTCACATCTTGTAGGTAAAAAATTTCAAGATGGGGCATACGGATTCATGTTAAGGAATTTCAAGTCATTTAGAATTCCAATTCCGTGGAAGGGCCAGTTGGGTTTTTTCGACGTAGATTTGCCTAAAACGAAAATCAGAAACAAGGAGATTGTATCAGGGATCATTGATGAAGAGTATCGCCATCAATGGATTGGGCGTCATTAGAATTCTATTTTTGTAAAAATCAAGAACGCGTTCCAATACTTTATGACGCATCAGATCTGATGTCAAGCAGACAAGCAAGCCCAAGAGTTGCTACAATTCCTTTCAAATCGGACTCTTGCTGTTCTGTGAAATCCGTTTTTGGATCGACCAAAGAAAATTCCGCGGCCGTAGTTGCCAGCCCATACAGGCCTTTCTTTTATGGCTGTTCTGGTTTTGACGATGCAAATCTTGAGTTTTTCCCGTATGGGACGCGGCAGACAATTCCGTTACGCCTCAATTTCTGATGTCATTTGTGTCATGTACCAGTTTAGATCGCCTCAGATATTCCCCAGGATGTGCCCGTAGTTAGTTTCGGCACACCACAATTGCAGTTAAGAGGTTCTTTGGCCGGTTCAAAAACGGATATCACAGGATGAACGATAATCCGATATGAAAGGAATTGTGAGAACCGCCCAGGGTTGTTACTTGGCATCAATTCTGAGTACTGAC
>RKRY01000047.1 GCA_007571135.1 Candidatus Nitrosopumilus sp.
CCCAACCGTAACGCGCAGGCATCCGGAATGCGGACCGATTCGGCCCAGTCTGCGGATTGAGATTCCCTGTTCGGCCAGTGCGGAGAAGACGCGCCTGTCTGCCCCTTTTGCGTCAAATAGCACAAAGTTGGCCTTGGAGTCAAAGACCGTAAAGGCATCGTACTTGCGAAGATTCCCAATCATCCTTCTCCGCTCGTCCCGGATGATCCTGGCTGCAGCCTTTATCTGATCTACCTTGTCAAGTGATGCGATTCCGGCCTCGATTGCAATGGTGCTTAGCGGATACGGATACTGCAGTACTCTGGTAAATACGTCGGTGATCCTCCTGTTTGCAACAAAGTACCCCAGACGCAGGCCTGCCAGGCCAAAGGCCTTGGAAAACGTTTTGACAACGATCAGGTTGTCGTACTTTCTGGCCAGCGAGACGACAGACGAGTCGGCAAATTCGCCGTATGCCTCGTCTACCATAACCAGCCCATCAAAATTTTTGATAAGCGACTCGATCTGCCTCTTTGAGAATTGGAACCCGGTCGGATTGTTCGGCGAGTCCAGATACAGAATCTTGCATCCCTTGAGGTTTGCGCTGAACCTTTCAATGTCAAGTGTCATGTCAGGTGAGAACGGGATCCTTGTACGGGGGATCGCATACAGTTTGCACCTCTCCTCAAAGAATCCAAACGTTGGGTCCGATGTCAGGATTCTGGTGTTCCTTGACGCGAGATTTGCCAGAAATAGGTCCAGTATCTGATCAGAGCCGTTTCCAACGCCGATCATATCCGGGGGGATCCCAAGGTACTTTGACAGTTTGGATACCAGCCTTCCGATTCGGTCCAGTGGATACTCCCTTACATCAGAGTTTGCCCGGGCATAAGAGATGACGTCTTGCTGGAATTTCTTGCTGATTACAAAATTCTCATTAGAGTCAAGCTTTAAGGCGTCGTTATCATTACCGTCAAATTTTTCCGGCTTTTTATATCCCCCAAGCTTTGCATATGCACCAAGCTTTTTTTCATACCACGGGTCCCTCATTTCAGTCTGCCCCTTACTGCCTCATAGTGGTTTGGCAGTCCCTCTGCCAGAGCGAGGCTCTTCATCGGTTCTGATATCTTTAGCAGATCCCTTTTGCTGGCCTTTACCTTTGTGAGAAGCTTGACAAAGTCCAGCACTGAGAGCGAGCCCCTGGCCCTGCCAAACCCGTTTGTAGGAAGGATGTGGTTTGAGCCCAGCAGATAGTCGCTTGCCGAAGAGGGACTGTTTGCCCCCAGCAGAATCGTGCCTGAATTCGTAATCCTGTCCCACCTTTTGGTGTTTCTGCTGATTATCTCCAGATGTTCCGGTGCCAGCTCGTTTGCAACCTCAATGATGACTGATGCGCTGCACACTGCAATAAAGCTGTTTGATCCCAGGCTGGATCCCACGGTATCGGAGCGCTCGATATTTTTTAGTCTAGAATCCACACCGGATTGGATCTTCCGGGCAATGGAACCGGATGTCGTCAGTACAAAGCAGACCGTATCAGAAGAATGTTCAGCCTGGGATATGAGATCCAGTGCGGCAAGATCGGCGTCCTGGGGCGAATCGATTACTATTCCAAGCTCCGTCGGTCCTGCCACCATATCAACGGACGCAGCATCGCTTACCAGATGCTTGGCCAGGGTTACAAACGGGCCGCCCGGTCCTACAATCTTGTCTACCCTTCGGATAGAGCGCGTTCCATAAGACAGGGCTGCAATTGACTGCGCGCCGCCTGTCTTGTAGATTTCAGTAGCGCCACAGATATCGGCAGCTACCACAGTCAGCGGATCAACGCGTCCGGAGGAGTTTGGAGGTGATACGACGACAATCCGCCTTACTCCGGCAACCTTGGCGGGAACTACCGACATGACAGCGGAGCTTGGATATCTAGCCGTACCGCCAGGTACGTAGCATCCAACGCTCCTTAGTGGTACGAACGACTTGGAGAGTCTGGTGCCACCTGACATTATTGTGATGTCTTTGAGTTGGCGCCTTACGGCCGACTCGGCCCTTGACAGCCTTGATCTTGCAAGCCTTATGGCGGCGATCTCTTGCGCTGAAACCTGAGAGTATGCGCAGGTGATCTCGCGTCTGGTAACTCTTAATGAAGAGATGTCTGTCCCACAAAACCTTCTTTCATATCTCCTGAGTGCAGAATCCCCATTCTTCTTTACGTCTTTGAGAATGGACTCTACGATCCTCCGGTTGCTCTTTGAAGGGCATCTCGTGCCTACCTTACTGAGGAGTTGCCCGCTGTTTTTGACTGAAATGATTCTCATCAATTCTCTTCGTCACGCTTGATCTCCTCAAGTTCCAGGATCTGTCGCGGTTCATGCACCACCAATCCTTGTGCAATCTTTCGCAATTTTGGAATCATTTTGTGAAAGTCCGACTTTTTGATTACCGTGTTGACCCCAAACCAGCCTGTCTCACTCAATGTGCTTACTGTTGGCTTTTTTAGCGAGGGCATCTGCCGGAGCAGTCTTGCCAGATTCTCCTCTTTGACATTTAGATATATGTGCAGGTGCTTTTTGCCGTGAACTGCGCCCCGCATCAGCGTTACGATGTCAAAGATCTTCTCCCTCTTTGCCTTATCCTTAAGCGATCTCTTGTTTGCAATCAGGTGTGCAGTAGAGGTAAGGACCTCGTCGACAATCCTGAGCTTGTTTTGTTTTAGCGTAGTGCCCGTCTCAGTCACATCCATGATCGCATCGACGTCCTCCGGTGGTTTTGCCTCCGTTGCACCAAAGGAGAGGTGGATTTGCACGGATTTGTTGGTTCCAGTACGCAGCCATGGGGTGACGATTTGTGGGTCCTTATTTCCAAAATATTTCTTGTATGACTTGCAGTTCTTGATAAAGCGGGATGCGGTTGTAAGGTATTCAGAGGAGACTCTCAGTGTCTTTCCCTTCTTTGCGTAATCGGCAATCATTGCATCTAGATTTCGGTATCTGTAATTGTCTGGAAGCGCAACGACTAGCATTATCCGGCCATACTCCAAATCCAATACCGGTTCTACGTCAGATTTGGTCTCGCCAACCCAGTCCTTGCCCGTAATTCCCACGTCGTACAATCCCTCACTTACCAGTGTCGGGATCTCCTGAGGCCTGAGCATCTTTACTATGATCTTCGGATCATCAAGGTACACCCTATAGGTCCTGTTCTTCCGATTTACCTGCGTCCATGATCTCTCCAACAGCCTGAAGGTGGCTTCCTCCAGGCTTCCCTTTGGAATTGCAAATCTTACTACAGACACGGTGTATCTTCTTTAATCTGTCTATATAATAACGTCATTGATTTTGTCCGAGTAACTCCCTTGCCCTGTTAATTGAGATGTTGTCCTCATTGACCATCCGGGAGGCTATCCCGTCGATCTGCCTTGTCGAGGCGCCTGCTGCCGATGCCAGGTTCCTGGCATGAAGTCTCATGTGCCCTTTTTGAATTCCGTCAGTTGCAAGTGCAAGCATTGCGCCAAAGTTCTGGGCAAGTCCTGCAGCTGCAATGATGCATGCCAACTCCTTTGCAGATTTCACGCCTAAGATCTTAGAGCAGGTCTTGGCAACAGGATGGACGTTAATGATTCCGCCGACAATGCCCACAGACAGCGGGATCTCCAAGGTTCCAACGAGGTTCCCATCAGAATCCCTGGTCCACTCCGATAACGATCTGTATCGTCCGGTCCTTGACGCATATGCGTGGGCGGCAGCTTCAATTGCGCGACTATCCTGTCCTGTTGCATTTGCAACTGCAATCACTCCATTCATGATTCCCTTGTTGTGTGTGACAGCCCTATACACGTCATGCTTTGCAAATTGATACGCGTGAACCATGTTGTCTACTATGACTGCTCCTCCAACGGACTCTTTCTTAAAAGTGGCCGACGCCCTTGCCATGCGTCTTGTAGAATAGTTTGATAAAATTCTAAGCAGTGCCTTGCCTCCTGTCAGTCTTTCAATTAATGGGGATACGCCTTCACACATGGTGTTAGTTACGTTTGCGCCCATCGCATCACCGGCGTCAATTAGCAGCTCGACTATCAGCATTGGATCAGAATCGGTATCGAGTTTTTTGCAAGTGATCTCCCTTGCCCCCCTTCCCATCTTAGATAGGGTGTCGCTCTTGGAATTTGCAAGGTCTAAAATCTTCTGGGCGTTCTCCCTAATTATGGGGATGGCGCCGTCAGCATCGACGTTTAAGACCTGAATCTGTCCCATGCTGTAGGATTCGTCAGCTGTAACTGCAAATCCTCCCTTGGGACGCGCAAGCTTTGCCGCTTTGGAGGCTGCCGCAATTACCGACGGCTCCTCAATTGCCATAGGAACAAGAAAGTCCTTATTGTTGATTTTAAAGTTAGTGGCAACTCCCAGCGGCAGGGAAAACGTTCCAAATGCGTTTTCTACCATCCTGTCAGCTTTCTCAAACGTGATCCCGCCGTCGGGAAGCTCAAGTGATTTGATATCGTCTTCAGACAGACTGGCAAAGCCTTTGATTGCGTCTAATCGCTCCCTTTTAGTTTTTTCAAAGAATCTTGAAATCGACGAATCAGGCATGTTACTTTGATATCCTCAACAGTTTATCATCCATGCTGTCTGGAAAACCTTTTCCATCGGTATTTGATGTGATCACGTATAGGCTGCCATCCTGGCCTTGGACTACGTCGCGGACGCGTCCAACCCCGCTAAGAATGGATTCTTGGGAGCTTAGGCCCTCCTCAAAGTCCAACTGGTAGAGGTTTGAGGCCCTCATCGATGCCATGACAAACGGGGACTCGAGATCAAGGCGGTTGCCTGAATAAAATATAATCCCACCCGGTTCAATGCTCGGATCATAGCAGAGGACTGCGTCTTCAAACCCTTTATCGCCGGAGCACTCCTGCCCAGGCCAGCCATAATTTCTTCCGGCGAGGATCAAGTTGATCTCGTCATTTTTTCCAGGTCCAAATTCAGCTGCCAGCATATCCCCATCAGAGTCCCATGTCATCCCTTGGGGATTTCTATGGCCCAGCGAGTATACGGGAGAGCCTTCCCACGGATTGTCATCAGGGATCGTTCCATCGTCGTTTAGCCGTAAAATTTTTCCTGCCAGCGAACCGAGTTCCTGCGGCAGATGCGAGGCAGCAGAGACTGTCCCGGTGCCGACATACAGCTTGTTGTCTGGTCCAAATTTTAAAAATCCCCCATTTGTAAATTGCGAACCCGGGATCCCGTCAAGGATTGTCTCTGCATCCAGCAGTCTGTTATTTGACTCTGTGATCATTACAACCTTGTTCCATAGATGCCCGTCTTTCTCATAACTGACATATGTGTAGACGAGGTTGTTATTAGAAAAGTCAGGATGCAGTGCGATTCCAAGTAGTCCGGCATCAAATGCATCCACAGTTCTAAAAGTGGCAAGGGGCGATTCTAACAGTACACCGTCCTCTATTACCCTAATAAGGCCGTCTTTTTCGGTAACAAAGATTCTATCCTCATGTACGGCAATGGCCCTAGGCTTATCCAAGTCTGTTGCCAAAATGGTTACAAAATCACTTGCTGGATCCGAATTGGGTTCGGGTAACCAGATGGGATCTGAAGGAGAGGTCAGGACAAGGATTGAGAAGGTTACGGCTAGGACTACTGCTGCGATTTGAATTCGTTTATCCACAAGAGAACAGTCTTTTGAAATCATATTAATCTACTTTGAAAGACTAGTCTGCTGCACAGCCTTGCCCAGCCAAGATCATGGCATAATGACTTGAAAGACATGTTGTAAAACAGACTAAAGGTTTGAGAAAGCGTATATACGGCCAGACCATAATCCTGAGTCAGCGGGGTGGGGAAGCTAGGTCATCCCGGCGGGCTCATAACCCGCAGTCCAGTAGTTCAAATCTGCTCCCCGCTATCCCAGTTAATTGAAAACCATGACGAATGTTCATGCCCGATATCCGGATTCTTTTATGCCAGGATCCGATATCTCAATTAATTGAAAACCATGACGAATGTTCAAACTTTATGTCGTTTTTCAATCCCATTCTCTGAGCAGGCCTTGTCAGGTGCCTGTGGGCAGAGACGAGCGGCAGGTATGACTTTTTTCTCAAATCCCTTGTTCTCTCCAAAATGATCTTGTCTTTTGATCTTCGGCCACAGGCGACGCACTGAAATCCTTGGTGCTGTCCCTTGGATTTCATGCTCTTTTGGCAGCCTTTGCAGTACGGATTACCCAAGACAAGATTCTTTTCAAGGCGAAGAATTTTGATCAGTTCTAAATTAAGAGTTCTTTGATAGAGTTTGGAGGCTTTTCGGACTCCCCCGGCAACTAGCAGCTTGTCACCCTTGATTAATTTCGATGCCACATGCGCAAGGCCTGTTGGTTTGTACACTGCGCAGTTAATCTCGGAATTTTTGGAATTGATTTTAAAAAATGCATGCCCGCCCCTGGTTACGTGGGGAGTGCCAGATACGGTCCCCACCAATTTTCCAGAATAGTAGGGTCTCAGATCCTCAGGGTTTAGGTAGTTTTTCAGATGATCCCCGGTTCCCTGATTTGATTTGAAGATCATAAATCCGCTTAATCTTTCGTCAGTTTCAATCATCTTTGAGGCTGACAGCAAAGAGCCGACATCCTCCCCGCGGATTCCGTAAAATACTGGATCCGGTCCGCGGGGGGCAATAAGGATGCGGCCTTTTTTTGCGTCAAAGCTGTTGAAGGTTTGAGGAAATGTCTTTTCCTGCATTAGCCTTACACTTTGGGCAGAGATATTTCTCGGAGTACCGAACTTTGATCGTCTCCTATAACTTAGGAGCTCCAAAGTGCTGTCACCAAACTCGTACCCAATTGCCCCAATTGCACCTACTAACCCTTGCCCGTTTCCATGGTAAAAAAATTCCAAGTCGCCTTTTTTGGCAAATTTCTTTGCGTGCTTTCTGTTAATTAGTTGCCACAAGGCCAGATTGCTAAAATCGGCAAGATCTTTTGGGATCTGATCGCCCTCAAAGAACACCAATCCGGGATTTGCCCCATTTTCAACATCAGAGTACTTTGAGACCAGTCTTTTGATCTCTTGCTTGATCTTTTCGTGATCTCTTGTTTTTACTCTTAGTGAGACGGCGCCGTTGCCGCGAGTCTTCCATGGAATATTTGGGTTAAACCGGATCAGGCGTGGAAAATCAAGAAACTCTGTTTCTTGCCTATGAAGCAGGCCCACAATTTTAAATGCCAAAAAGGTTGTGCACATCCCCTTTGGAGAATCGGTATCATCGAATCCTATGTTTAAAATGGTCTGATCCGGCATGATTTACCATTAGAAATCAAGCATTTTTACCTGTTGTCAGGCTAGTCTGTTTTGACCCTGTTCAGATAGGACATTCTGGCCAGAGATGCCTTGGGAGTCAAGCTGTAAGAGGACTGTAGTCCAGTTGGTTTAAATGGATAAGGCCGGATTCCAAGCTGAATTGATCATAGTCGATGAGCAGAGAATATTCAAAGAGATAGAAGACAAGAGGCCTGCCTCAGTTTCATTGAATGGTCCCGATGGGATTCTGCCTCAGGTCCAAGCAGTGGCAGTGAAGATTTCCAAAAAGTATGGAATTCCAGCTTATGTCCTTGCCGATACGACATGGGGAACCTGTGATCTGAATTCCAACGGTTCTAAGGTATTGGGAGCTGAAATCCAGTTCAATATCGGACATACGATCAACACGGAGTCATTAGAAAAAAATTTGGTGTTAATTGACGCGTTTGATGATGTAGAGTTTGACAGTGTGGCAACCAAATGCAGGGAAATTCTTCATGGAAAGACGGTCTCTTTGGTTACTGACAGCCAACACCTGCATCAGGTAGACAGAGTTGAGAGGATTTTGACTGAATCCGGAATTAAGGTAAAAATTGGCAAAGGCAAAGGACAGCTAAACGATGGCCAGGTCTTTGGTTGCGAGTTTTATCCTGCAACAGAACTAAAAAAGGAAGTCGATGCCTGCGTCTTTCTCGGTCAGAGCAATTTTCATGCGTCAGGAATTGCGTTATCAACTGATTTGCCCACATACGTTTTAGATCCGTACTTTAACGAAGTAAGAGAGATTACCGATTTTGCACAGAAATTAAAGAAGAGGGCAACGCTAGCTGTCTACAAGGCTGCCGAAGCAAAGACTTTTGGAGTGATAGTCGGGCTAAAAGAGGGGCAGCTATCCAAAGTATTTGCACTCAAGATAAAAAGGGAGCTGGAAAGGGAGGGAAAGGAGGTCCAACTGTTTGCCCTGACAGACATTACAAATGAGAGATTGCAAAACTTGAAGGGTATTGAGGCGTTTGTTCAGGTTGCCTGTCCGAGAATATCTACAGACAACCAGTTTGACAAGCCGGTCTTGTCTACTCCGCAAGCCAATGCGTTGTTGAAGGTTTTAAGACATCAAAGCATTGACGGATATCTAAAAGTTCCTCACTGGCTTTAGCTGGAAGCTGATTCTTGAGACTTTGAATCATCACTTAATTGCTCAGGGCATTTGATGTATGGTTACGGGCACAGGATTTGGCAGGTCTTGGTTCCAGGTAAGAGAAATGGCATGGCTAATTACATCCATATGAAACCGTACTGGATGAAGGGACATCATATATGCCGCGTCCTAAGACGTACAATCTCATGACTAGTGCAAAAAGGGATATGAGAACACGCTCATCTTAGAGAAGGCAATCTTGCCCATCTTGGCATCAACAAATAGCAGATGCATGCACATACCGCTTAACTGTAGCAAAATATATCCCAATATTTGAAAAGAAGAAAGGACAAAGACGTTTGACTCAGGATGCCAAGTAAAAAAAAAGTTTCAAAACAAACGACTCGAGGACAAAAAATGGTTGAGAATTTCAGGGAAAAAAGGACAGATGCACAAAGACAGACCCATGAGAAAATTTATGATCACGAAGGAAAATATGCGTGGATAGATGGGATTTGTTGGGACTAAACAAATCTCAGAATTCCGGATATTTTCAAATCAATTTTTACCAGGGTGATTGATGGCAAGGGCCAGTTTTTCAAATGACTTTACAAATTTTGGAAAATCAGAATTATTTTCTATCTTGCTGGTAGGAATGGTGTAAAGTATTCCGTGTCTTGAAAAATAGATTCCAATTTGTGAGATTGAAATATTTTCTGTCCCGTTTATCTTGCCAAGTTTAGACAGGATGTAATAGCCGATCAGCTGATTGTATTGTTCCTGTGTAAATGAAAGGGCCTTTGTGGTTTTGACATCAATCAAAATATCATCTACGATAAGATCTGCATCGGCACCGCCTACTAGTGCTGAACCGCATCCAAACTCAGGATTAAGATAGCATATTTTGTTTGCTTGAAAATCTTTTGGTTTTACCAGAGATATCAAGTTGTGAAGATCCTGTATGTCGCCTTTATCCACACTGCCAAGATTAGGATCTATTTCGCCACGCCTATAAACCGCATCCATTTGTGCTAGAGTGATGCACGCTTTAATCAAATTGTCATTTAGATTACCAGTTTGCAGATAATCCTTATGAATTTCCTTTGCATCACGTAGAAATGATTTCATTTTATCATATGCGTTAAACAGATCTGTTGAGGTTCTTTGATTGGATTTTTTTACTGCACCGTCCAGGTGCTCAACTGATTGCTCAGCTATCCAAGGATTTGTCACGCAGTCGGGATGCATGCGCTCTAGGAAAAATCTAAGCAGATAATCAAAGGCAGTACCAACAAGCGGGTAGTTCTTCGTTACAGGTTCTGCTTTCATTTCTCCTGTCAATTTAGGTTGTTTTAATGGAAACTCTTTTTTGAATA
>RKRY01000097.1 GCA_007571135.1 Candidatus Nitrosopumilus sp.
CGTGTGATCTTGTTGTATCATGTCCTGTTGTAACATGTTGGGATCTAAGAATGTATGGGTTGGGATTTTTGCCGAAATTATTATGAGCGGCAGTATACAATTGTAGTTGTAATGGTAGTTGCAGCAGAAGCAGCAGCAGTTGTAATGGGACCAGGTCCTCCATCCGGTGGTGGTGCGTAGTGACTTGGTCTAAAATTGGAACACAATGAATAGTATTCTCTAGCCAAGTAGTCTGTCAAGATGTTCCAACATGTAACCTAGACACTACGCGCGAGTTCGAATCCGGCCCGGGCGGGTTTTACGCTTAGTTTAGTTCTGTTTTAGGATGAATTCTGGCTTTTTGATTTACTCTGCCTACACTGTACCATATTAGGGGGTAGGGTACCCCCATACCCCTATAACTTGTATACTTTATGTAACAATAATTGCCTATAGATGAATTATCGTGACATATGATATAATCTTTATATACTTTATGTAACAATAATTGCCTATAGATGAATTATCGTGACACAAAATATAAACATTGGACTCCAAAATAGACTCCTTTTGGCATTAGCAGAAAAAGAGGTTAGCGTGTTTAGTTTTGAGGATGCAAAAAAGATTCTACATGCCAATAATTCAGCAACAAGACATGTTCTTATGAACTTGACAAAGAAAAGGCGATTACAGAGAATAGAGCGAGGGAAGTATCTTCTAATTCCAGAAAGAGCAGGAATAGAGGGATATTGGGCTGAATCTCCCTGGGTGATAGTTCCACATCTAATTGATACATATTATGTTGGCTTTTGGACTGCAATGAATTTTTGGGATATGACAGAACAGATTCCTTATACTGTATTTGTTGCAACAACTAAAAGAAAACGAAATCTAGAATATTTGAACCAAAGATTTGAATTTGTAACCTTATCAAAGAAAAAATTTTTTGGGTTTATTGAACAGAAAGCAGGTAACAAAGAAACTTTCAATATTTCATCAAGAGAAAAAACAATTGTAGATGGTTTAATGCATCCTGAATACTGTGGAGGAATAGTAGAAGTAAGCAAAGCAATGTGGAATGCACGAAAAGAAGTTGATTGGAAAATCGTTCTTGAAATGGCAGAAAAAGTAGAAATTAATGTTGTTTTAAAACGATTAGGATACGTGTTATCTATTCTTGATACAAAAGAAAAAATTTCAGAAAAAATAAGAAAAAAAATAAAAAAAATTCCTTATCATTATCTTGATCCTACTACAAACAAAGACAAGATTGAAACTTCAAAAGAATATGGATTGTACATTAACAGATCAAAAGACGAATTATTAGCGTGGATGGATTACTAATGGACGAAAAATTACTTAGAAAATTAGCAGGTAAATATCAAACCCCATTAGGAACATTAGAAAAAGATTATGCATTAACAAATCTTTTGTCAGTAATTGCTAATTTTCCAAAATTAGATAAAATAGTATTCAAAGGTGGCACTGCATTGAAGAAAATACATTTTGAAGATTTCCGATTTTCTGGAGATCTTGATTTTGTTTGTTTTGAAGATGTTTCCAACGATTTTATGGATTTCATAAAAAACAATATGGGCAATCTTGATGTAGAATTCACAGAAATATCAAATATAGAAAAGAAGGATGAAAGTTTCAAGTTCAAAGTAAAGTATAACCAATCTACAGGTGCTCGAACAAGCATTAAGGTGGATTTGAGTTTACATGGCGATGTGATACTAGAATATCCTACCAAACCAATTTTACACTTCTATGAGACCTTTCAAACCCCATTTTCTGTGCCTGTAATGACGCTTGAGGAGATTATGGCTGAAAAAATTAGGGCTATTATATACACGAAACACCCTAGACATTTGTACGATATTCAATATCTACATCATCAAGGAATTAAAATCAATTCTGACATGGTTAGAACAAAGATAAAGTCTGTTTACAACGAGGATTTTGATTTAGATAAGCTGAAGGAAAGATTGCCTGAAAAAGCAAAAGATTGGATAACTGATTTAAGACCTCTTCTGCCTATTCATCCACCATCTTTTGACGATGTTTCAAAAGAAGTGCTCGAAGTAATTACTAATGCAATGAAATAGTACAATTGTACATTAGAAGAGTGTACAATTCTCTCTTTTGTTGTGTTGTACACTGAGACTCAAACCCAAATCGGTCTGAATACCAGCGGGTTCACCAACTTTAAGGGCTGAGTCCTATTTATCTTTACGAAACAAGTTTTTGTTATGAGCAAAAAAAAGTACAAACAACTACTCAAAGACAAAAATGTACAACGTTGGTATGATAATCTTGCGAGAGGGGCTCTCACAACTGCTGATGTCTATCTTCGACGGATAGGAACATTTTGTGATGCTACAAAAACAACTCACAAGAAACTTAGTGCAATAAACGAAAAAGATGCACATAACATAATGTTAGATTTTGTTTCATATTATGAACGCAAGGGCAGAGCTGGAAGTTACATAAACAGTATCTTGAAAACTGTGAGGTCATGGTTACTTTTCGATGATATATCTATCAAGCAAAAAATCAAAGTTAGGGGAAGCAACACAAGACCAACACTAAAAGATAAACAAGTTCCTGATCAAGAAAAATTACGACAAATCTTTCTTTCTGGCAATAAGCAAAAACGAACTGCTTCTGCATTAATTGCACTATCTGGTCTTAGAGAGGAAGTTTTGGGTAATTACAAAGGAGTTGATGGCCTAAGAATATCTGATCTTCCTGAAATGGAGTTTAAACCCGATGGTATAGCTACGAGCATAAATCCATCGGCATCGCTCCACCGATACACACATAGATCCCTGCATTCCACGCGTTGTCATGACATCAGACAGCACGGATCTC
>RKRY01000172.1 GCA_007571135.1 Candidatus Nitrosopumilus sp.
GTCTACCACGGACACCTGGATGGTCTTTTTGTGCACGTCCATTCCCACGTACATGGGATTGCTCCGGCCATCCCCAATCTTTTTGTTTGTATTTGGAGTGCCATCTGAATGATGCCTGTTCTTCCCAGTCACATATGGTTACAATAGAGCATTACAATAGAGCATTAAAACAGGCTAGATAAGGTTAATCAGGCATTACACTTGTAGAATCCTGTTGAAATCCGTCTTTGTTACAGGAACCGATACTGATGTGGGCAAGACATGCGTTGCCGCAGGCTTGGCAGTGACATTGCGCAAGTCTGGTGTCGATGTGGGCGTAATGAAGCCCTTTGCTGCCGGGTCTGCACAGAGTCAGACTGGGTTTCAATCCAAAGATGTCGAGATCTTAAGGCGCGCATCACAAATAACTGATCCAGAAAGCCTCATAAATCCGCAATTTTTCCCGGTTCCGTCATCCCCGTATACTGCCTGGAAAAACCTGAAGACAAAGCCCAAAGTTAACCCAGTATTGTCGGCGTTTGAAGAACTCTCAAAATTACACTCCATGCTTCTCGTAGAAGGTATTGGGGGAATCATGACTCCGATTCTTAGAAATTATTTTGTTACGGATCTAATAAGGGAGATGAAAATTCCTGCCGTCATTGTTACTAGGACTAGGATCGGAACTGTCAACCATACTGTTATGACCGTGCAGATGTGCAAAAAATACAAGATCCCTCTCAGAGGCATCATCATAAATGATATTGATTCTCACGGATATACAGTAAAGGAGCTTTCCCGTGACCTTAAAAATCTTACAGGCGTACCCGTCTTAGGCTCGATTCCGTTTCTCAGAGACATGGGTGATTCCACTTTGTATGGAATATTCAAGAAGAATATTAACATGAAACAGATCTTAAGGTGAGAGGATGGCGTTTAAAAGATATCTCTTCAAAAACCTGTGGCTTCAAGTTGTCATTTCGTTGATGGCTGGATTGGGAGTCGGATTGCTCCTAGGCGATGAGGTCGGTCTTGGCCTGGATGGCGATGCGTTAGATGCAATGTCATCATATCTCAAAATACCTGCCAACATATTTCTAAGTGTCATCTTGATGATCATAGTCCCGTTAATCTTTGCATCGATTGTAGTTGCCATCACTAATTTGGGAGCAAAAGAGAAACTCAAAACTCTGGGATTGGGAATCGGAGTCTATTTTGTAATTACGACTACCATTGCGATCCTGATTGCAATAACACTTGCATCAATAATTGCCCCTGGGAACATCTTAGATCTAACTGCACTCCAAGAGACCCATGATCTCTCCGAAGATGATCTAAGGGTTACGGAGGGATTCTCACTGGAGGATATTCCTGAGACAGTATCGAGCATCATTCCAAGAAACCCAATCGTTTCTTATCTTGAAGGACAGATGTTCAGCATCTTGATCATGGCAGTAATCGTCGGACTGTCAATGGCAACACTTCCAAAAGATTCAATCAAACCACTTTTGGACCTGCTTGAGTCTATCCAACGGATCACACTGCACATTCTGCTCATGGCCATGAAGATTGTGCCTTTTGCAGTCTTTGGCCTGATTGTCAGCCTGGTTGCCAAGGTCGGAGCAGAGACAATGGCAGGACTCGGAGTGTACATGGTAACCGTGATCCTCGGACTCGGAGCTATGCTGTTGGTATACGCTACGATCATAAGGCTTGTCGCAAAAAGGCCAGTATCTTTTACGTTTTCGAGATTTCGCAATCCTCAAACACTGGCCTTCTCAACTGCAAGCTCGATGGCAACAATGCCTATGACCTTGAAGACTGCTGAAGAAGATCTCAAGTTAGATACCCGTGTTTCAAAATTTGTCATTCCTCTTGGAACAACTGTGAACATGGACGGCACTGCACTATATCAGGTGATAGCAGTCTTCTTTTTGGCACAACTCTTTGCAATTGAGCTGAGCCTGCTGTCCGTACTTGTGATTATTGTCACTTCACTTTTAGCGTCGATTGGAACTCCAGCCGTTCCGGGAGCTGGAACGGTTGTCCTGTCCACCATACTGATAACAGTCGGCATTCCTCCAGTTGGAATCTTGTTGCTACTCTCTGTAGATAGAATACTGGATATGATCAGAACTATGGTCAATGTTACAGGCGACCTTACTGCTAGTTGCGCATTTGACAGAATAACCAGAAGCAAGAACTAGCTTCGCAAAATCCTGAGCCTGCTTGCGCTGTTGCTTGCATTGCTGAATTGGGAGATCTCAAAGATTATCTCCGAAAATGTATTGTTTTGTTTGTCCAGTACAAATGATCTTCTTTCAATCTTCAGGTTCTTTGACAGTACTACCCAGATGTTGTCCTTCTCAGGCTGGATCTTCTCTAACCCTGAGAGTTTTTTGCCGACCTCATATGCGCTAGATGAACCTGGAATGCATATGATGAGTGATCTTTTCGCATCCTTTTCTAGCGTTTTGATGTCCGGAATTACAATGTCTATTTTTTGTCCGCGATACTCTATTTTTCTCTGACTGGGGATAGGCGAATTGGTCAACAGATAGTGCAGCAATCCTGTTGCCATGTTTCCTACCGCAGTATCTTCATTCTCCATCGCCAGAGCTTTGTCGTAGCATCTCTTAACTACGTCGTTGATTATGGAGTCATACTTTTCCTCGGAGATTAATTGAGGAATTGTTTTTGAGTTGTCAATGTATTCAAACAGATAATCCTTGACGGGATTTGTCTCTTCATTCATCATTCGGTAAAGATGTAGTGCCTCTCGCCTCTAGATTCCGTCTCCGTTTTTACATGCACTAGGGCAAATTCCTTTGTAGGCTGTAACATTGACTCGTCTGGAGACAGTTTGTTTTCGTGCAATTTCTCATATTCGTCCCATGTGAGCCTTCGCCTCTTACCGATCTCTGCTTCTAAGTCCATACCCTCGACAATCTCTTTGTATCTTGGTTGGATGACTCCGCTAAACACCATTGCACTGCTTCCACTGCCATATGATCCGAATCCGACCCGCTTCCCTTCCAAATCTACTCTTTTTTGAAACTCAAACTCCAAACTACTTCTAAATCCCAGATAGAGCGATGCAGTGTATAGATTTCCAATCATGCTTGATGCAATAAGCGAACTTGCCAATTTTGCTTCATAGACTTCTTGGTACTCTGGAGTCTTGGTAAACATTTTTGTAAATTCGTGATCCTTTGTCATGAACTCTTCGTCTCCAAGTACTGATTCGATGGTTCCTTGTGGATCATTTGGTACGGGTTCTTCCGATCCTATCTTTTGCAGTACTTTCTTCCATCTTGGAAGCTGCCTCCATTCATGTCTGACTAGATATGCTAACGCCTTTCTCCCCATGTTACTGTATGGCAAGTGCATGTTGATGTAATCCACATGATCAAGAACTGTTTCATCTGCCCCTATCTTGATTAGTCCTGTGGAGACTGCCTTTCTCTTGTACGCCTCCAACGCTTTTCTGACTTGAATCATGTATAGAAGATTGGAGTACTGACCATGCACAATCGGCGTCTCTTTTCCAAACGGCCGATAAAAGTCATACTCGTCTTTAATTGAAGTAGACGTAACTTTGGGGTCAAATACCAGCAGTCTGGGATCGTCGTTTAGAAGCATCGCAACTGCACCTGCACCCTGTGTCATCTCTCCGCTAGAGCCCATATCGTATTTTGCAATGTCTGAGACTACCACAAGGGCACACTTGCCCTCTGCTTCTCCGGCCCTAATCCAATTGGTATTGTCATATAGGGCATAAGAGCCACTTACGCAGGCAAACTTTGTTTCAACCCCACCGCAGTGCTCAAACGTATCCTGTCCGTAGACCTGTTCTAGCATTCCGATAACATAAGAGTTCATGGCTTTGGATTCATCAAAGGATGATTCTGTCGAGACATACAGCCTTCCAATGTCATCCGGCGACAGTTTGTTTTTTTGCATAATCTTCAGGCATGCGTTTGCCGCAAGAATTGCAGGATCTTGATTTGCGTCGACGATTGCCATTTGAGAGATCCCTAGGCCTTTTTGTAATTTTACTGGGTCCAACCCTCTGGCTACCGCAAAATCTGTAGCATCAACGTACAATTTTGGAATGTATATTGCAATATCGTCAATTCCAGCTGCCATAAGCTTGCCTCCGAGATTTTACTAATAAGGTTTATGTGATTGTTTTTATTTGATGTGAGGGAAACTGGGCTTTTGCATGGATTTTGATATATAATGGCTAGTTTTATGGCTGTTCTAACTCTTCTTCAAAGATCTGTACAAATGCCTCGTATGGCTGTGCTCCAAACAAACCAGTAATGTTTCCATCAGATCCTATGACAAAGAATGCAGGCGTGCCCCCAAGTTCCAAACTCTTGGCATCCTCATTA
Organism: Candidatus Nitrosopumilus sp.; assembly: GCA_007571135.1. Lineage (GTDB taxonomy): Archaea > Thermoproteota > Nitrososphaeria > Nitrososphaerales > Nitrosopumilaceae > Nitrosopumilus. The sequence continues at coordinate 4,377 of RKRY01000172.1, forward strand.
CTTGCAAGGATCCGTTGTGAATGAATTCCTTTTGCCACGCATTCAGACCATTGATCGATGTCTAGGCCCAGCGCTTGTGCAAACCCAAGTTGGTTTTCAGGTGAGGCCCACCCATTATTTTCTCCGGTCCAATTAGCGTATAAGATGTCGTGATATTCCCAAAATAATCCCTGATCACTTGCACAATGAGCTCCATGGGAGGACGTAACTGAATCAGGACCGATGATGTTGTAATCTTTGAAGATCATTTTGACTTTTCCAGTATCAACATAATTTCTGATGATTGATTCTTCTGTAGAGTGGAAGAACACGTTACAAAAATGACATTGATAGTCTCCAAACTCGACTAGCGTAACGGGGGCATCCGGCTTACCGAGAATTGGTGAGCCATTGTCTAAAAATGTCGCCATTGTGATTTCTGGCGGATTCGATTCTTGAACTGATGGTGCTGGCACGATTTCTAACTCAGGCCACCTTGGTGTATTGTCAAATCCTAGAAATATGGTCATCAATACAACTGCTGAGATTCCAGCACCTATGACAATTGATGGACCGTGAATCATAACCGATTACAAACGACTGCTCATTTAGCCTTTTCATATCCCAGATGCGGGTATGATATGGGTGTACTGGATTGCCTCGCAGATATCATATGATTATCTGCTACGCATCACATGAATACCGAAATGGTGGGCTCACAAATGAATGCGGGAAGGGAAGAATTTTACAGTACAGAGAAAGGTGATGGGGTGGGGAGTGGGTAAGGGAAGAAGTGGCAGTAGGAATGCAGCAAAGCTGGAATGGGCTTCAGTTGTGACCCGTGGCAAGAAGGGAAGAGAAGAAGTGGCAGTAAGGAAGAAAGAAGATCGGGGAAGAGATTGGGGGGATGGGCAGATGGATACTGTGTGCATGACACCCATTGTCAAGCAGTATTTGATGTTTGTTGTCATGCACAGAACGTTTTTAGTCCCATGACGCTAATTCAGAGTTCAAACCAGCGCCCGTTGGATCCCCTGATAAATTTTTCATAAATTTACATTCACACCCATACGTCTTCTAAAAATGTAATTCCAAAGTAAATTAGCAACACACTCAATCCAATTAGTGTCATCTTGTAATTTCTGCTAGACAGAATATTCTTGCTTTTTGATGCCAAAAATGAAATTGCTCCTAGCCAAGCAAAATCCATCCAAATATGCAGTGCAAACATGATCAATACTCCTCCGAAGGCCCAGATCAACATCGCATCAGAAATAAGCTTCAAACCAATAGTCAACCACCAAATTATGAAAAAGGGATTCAGAGCACTAAATGCAATTCCTGCAAGAAGTGGTCCCCTAGTTGAATTACCGTCCATGATCTCGTTACTTTTGAAAATTGCACGGATCTGCAATCCTGCAAAACCAAATAGTGTGATTGCACCAACAACTGAAATTACCGTTCTAAACTCTGGCAATGTCTCAAATGAGAATGCCCCAATTCCCAACAAAATGACTAAAGGCAGCTCTACAATTGTGTGACCGACGGCTATCTTTATTCCTGCCCGGACTCCTTGTTTTAATCCATAAGCAATGTTTGCTGCAAAAAGTGGACCCGGTACTATTACCCCCGACACAGAAATCCCAACAACAATTAACGCAAATTCAAAAATCTGAAACAATATTTAAGACCCGTGATACCCTGCTGTGAAACAAATCTTGAGATTTACCCATACATTGAATCTTTGAGATGCCTAGATTCTTTTTCAGTTTTTTTGATTACAGCTTCAGCTTTTTTTGCTTCTTGTTGCAGTGATGGGATGTTGCATGATGCACCTGGAATTAATTTAGACATTGCAACGCATAGTTGCGTGCTTGATTTAAAATCCGGTCCGTTTCCGTCTGTCTGAAGAATTATCACAACCACATCCTGTTCACACAAACTGCCCTCATTTAGCAACATGCCGGGAATTCCTGGAACTGTACCGTATTCTAAGACTTGTAGCCCTGCATTTTTTATTTTTTGTCTTGCAGCATCCGTGCTTCCAATCCCAATTATCTCTTCATTTTTATCAGGTGATTTTATTGCAACACTGCTGAGAATCAGTCCGATCCTGTGTCTCTTTGCCCACTTTAGCATTGCTCTAGCTGTAGTTCGATGCAAGGATTGATCAAGTGTAAGATACGACATGAAGACTCCGATCTTTAACTCTTCATTTACAAAAATCTGCGTCGGATAATTTGGTTTTCCATCCTTGACTACACTAATTGGAGGAAATGTGTCTGAATCAATTATTCCTGCATGCTCAAACTGTGTTGTATGAATCATTGATTCCGTTGCAATAGCACTGCTAAACCCCACTGATGGAAATCCATCAATAAGGTACCCGTTTTCCAAATTAATTGGCCTGTGTTCTTTGATTCTGATTCTTGGAAACATCACCTTGTTTCTCGGATTGTAGAATAATAGTTTTCTCTAATCCGGTCTGTTTCATAACCGTGTTTTAGGAATCAGCCAAAAATGGCTTTGAAAAAGCAGGCTGTGCTACTAGTTTTGAGTCTTTTTTAATTTGGATAACAGTGCTGAGTAGATGAAAGGAAGAATTGTCGTAGATTCTGCATGCAGTGTAGCCTGCCTTGCTTTTTGGGTTACTTTTCCCCAGGAGATTGCCTCTCTAACTAGCGCACCGCTTAGACTTCCGTCAAATTCTTGTGCAGTAGTAATGTAAAACGCATAATCTAACCCGTCCCTATATTGATTCCACCACAAAGTATGATGTTTTGAGATCCCCCCGCCAATCATAAATGCACCTGATCTTTCAGCTTTGAAGATCAACCCTGATATCAGATCAGCGTCTCTTGTCATGTTTAATTTGAAATCGCCATGTTTTTGCGTAAATAGCCAGATTTGGCTTCCTACTGCACCGTCCATGATGCCGGGAACTATGACATCAACATCGTTTACGTATGCCCAATAAAGAAACGAATCTTCGCCTAGGTGCTTGCCAATCATTTTACAAATTTCAGATGTTGTCATTTCTTTGACACCTTTTTTATACTCCTCGTCTAAAAATGACTGCATCTTTTCCTCAATTAACGGACCGTAACTATCCATTGGGACCAGTACACTTCCCAACCTGTGAATGTTCTGATCTGCCAATTTGCTGTCATCCATTGTAAATGCGCCTTCCCTGTAATGTGAAAAGTGTCTTGCAATGTCATGATCCAAAGCTCCACAGGTGGTAATCGCCACATCAAACCACTTGTCTTTGATCATATTTTTGACAATCCCTCTCAAACCAGTTGAGATGATTGCTCCTACAAACGAAACAAATTTCAAACACCGTTTGTCTGAGATCATATTTGTTAAAATCTCTAATCCGTCATACATGTTAACTGATTCAAACCCGCCTGATTGCGATAATTCGTCAAATATTTTTTCGATTGTCGAATTCTCGTCAATTTTGATATCTTTTACAGGCCGTCCCGAATCTATCATGTCGATATTCTTTGAGATCAAGTATAAAATTCTGTCTTAATTCTGTCTGTTCCGCAACTTTGTCTTAAAACCATTCTTGACCAACTCTTAATCTTGACAAGTTACAAAACAGACTATTAATTCGAACAGTAGTTAATGCAAAGAACTAAGAAAACTTTAAACCCGTCTAACAACACCAAACTTCGAATGTCAGGTAGGATTAAAGTCGGGTTAGTTGGAATTGGAAACTGTTTTTCTGGTCTAATTCAGGGAATTGAATATTATCGTAAAAACCCTTCACAGGAAGTTATCGGAATCATTCATGACAAGCTGGCCGGCTATGGAATCCATGACATAGACTTTGTATGCGGGTTTGATGTTGGAGAAAACAAAGTCGGAAAGCCCATCAATGAGGCAATCTACGAGTATCCGAACATGGTTGATTGGATTCCTAAAGGCGAGATGCCAGAGACAAATGGCATGGTCTATGAGAGTCCTGTTCTAGACGGTGTTGGACTGTGGGTTAAGAACAGGGTAAAGCCCATCAAAAGTGACAAGACCAACGAGCAGATTGAGGAGATGGTTAAAAAAGTTATCAAGGACACTGGTACTGAGGTCATAGTCTCTTATTTGCCTGTAGGTTCAGAGAAGGCAACTCGGTTCTGGGCTCAGGTTTGTCTTGATACTGATACTGCTTTTGTAAATTGCATTCCTTCCTTTATTGCATCAGATCCTACATGGGCCAAAAAGTTTGAAGAGAGAAACGTCCCCTGTATTGGTGATGACATTAAAGGCCAAGTTGGCGCAACAATCGTTCACAGAACCCTTGCAAAATTATGTAATGACAGAGGAACCAAAATTGAAAAGACATACCAGATCAATGTTGGCGGAAATACCGACTTTCTAAATATGAAAGAGCAAGAAAGACTGGTATCTAAGAAAATCTCAAAGACTGAAAGCGTTCAAAGCCAACTAAGCAAACGGCTAGACGATGATCAAATTTACGTCGGACCTTCTGATTTTATCCCATTTCTTGGAAACACCAAGTTAATGTTTATGAGAATTGAAGGGAGACAATGGGCAAATATTCCATATAACATGGATGTGCGTCTTGACGTAGATGACAAAGCCAACTCTGCCGGAATCGTCATAGATGCCATACGATTGGCAAGGATAGCTTTAGATAAAGGAATTGGAGGTCCCATAAAGCCGGCAAGCGCTTATCTCATGAAACACCCAATCGAGCAAACATCAGACATCGCAGCAAAGGAAGCCTGTGAAAAATTTGTTGCAGGTAATTGATCATCTAGGATGCATCTAAAGGTCTCTTTTGCTTTGAAATTTTACTAGTCCTGCCTTTTAGGATCAGATGCACTTCTGAATAAAGTTCACGATCAAATCCCACCTCGGGATTCCTCCTCTACATCTGTTGATAACCAGTTAAATCGTCTAGTATTTCCAGTAGCATCTCTGACACGTTTGCTCCTCTCCGCTCCAATGTCATGAAGCACGTCATCATCATGCCAAACAGCCCCATTCCGCCCTCGTTTCTGGTCTTGTTGGTGTAGCCCTGCACTATGTCTAGTACAAGCGACTCCAGCTCGGCGATCCGGGACCTGCCGTCATCGGATCACACAAGCGCCTTGCTCCTCTCGTAGACAGTTCGCGACTGCCCGTGCAACGTATATAGCAAAGATCATAAATTCGTGAGGTGTTTTACTAGGGTTTGTTCCTGCGATTGGACATTTGACCTCGTGAACTTTTGCTTCTTGCTGTACATCATTCTCTAGTCAGACGCAAACCCCGTAATCGGTCAAGTCGGTTTTAATAATTTCAACTAATTATACAAGATTTATCAAATTATTGAAAAATATACAGTATGCAGGCGATGAACTCTAATTTTTTACAAGTTCC
>RKRY01000150.1 GCA_007571135.1 Candidatus Nitrosopumilus sp.
CGTATGCCAAGAGTCTGTCTTTTGCCTTTGGATTCTTCTCTTCTTTGTGCATCCGGCGCAGCCGCGCCGGGCCGATGCCCCTTAGAAAACCGCATTTAGTAAGCGTCTTTTTTGATTTAACCATGCAATATGACAGATGTCCTGTGATCCATGCGTTTTGATCAGTCTTTGTTGACAAAATGATAAGTGATTGTCAACCGGGATCACTACGGTTCAGGCTGGACTTGGAAAAGTTCCTGTTCAGGTCGGCTGAGAAATACCTGATGAATTTATGCTCGTAGCTATAATCAGTATCAAGTTGGCCAAAAGATTCCAGAACATGCTAGAATGCCAGCTGACTTTCAAAACAAAGAGAAGTCACTGAATTGAGAAAAACAAATTATTCCAAATTAGGTGTTCTTCGAAAAATCCAAAATGGGATATCTGGCGGTTTGTCTGGACTCGATAATTCGATATTCAAGCAGGCATCCGAGGGAAAACTTGCTCCGCAAGATCCCAACGGCGATTCATCTGAAATCTTCCTTCAAAAAATAAAACAGCAGAACAGTTAAAGCAAAAAGAAAAACCAAAAGGGGGGAGGAAGAATGCCAGGTGAAGCCCCAGTAATAGTGCAAAAGCTGTGGAATTACTGTGACATACTACAGGATGACGGGGTCTCCTATGGTGACTATGTCCAGCAACTGACCAACATCCTGTTTTTGAAGATGGCAGACGAGCAGACAAGGCCACCGCTTAACAAAGAACCGATTATTCCAAAAAAGTACGGCTGGGAATCGCTGACATCCAAAAGGGGTGATGACTTGGAAACTCACTACAGGCACTGCCTAGAAGAGTTGGGTAAAAAACCAGGATTGCTGGGCGTGATTTACAGAAAATCCCAAAACAAAATCCAGGATCCTGCAAAGCTTGAAAGGCTGATCAGACTAATCAATGAGGAGACGTGGGTCGGACTCGACATTGATGTCAAAGGCGAAATCTATGAGGGACTGCTGGAAAAAAATGCCGACAGCTCCCAAAAGGGCGCAGGTCAGTACTTTACTCCGAGGGCGCTAATCTCCGCAATGGTCGACGTAATTCGGCCAAAACCAGGTGAAACAATAGGGGATCCCGCATGCGGAACCGGGGGATTTTTCCTGTCATCCCACAGATACATTGACGGAAATTACAACTTGGACAAGGATCAGAAGAAATTCCTCAAGGAAGAGACGTTTCATGGCTGGGATATCGTGACTGAGGTGGTACGGCTGTGTGCCATGAACATGTATCTGCACGGGATTGGAACCGATGAGAGCCAAGTAAGAAACGACGACTCGCTGGGCGCGGATCCCGGAGACAGGTTTGACATCGTAATGACAAACCCCCCGTTTGGCAAAAAGTCAACTGTGACAATTTTCTCGGAAGAGGGCAAGGCAGAAAAGGAATCAATGTCATATGAGCGGGACGACTTTTGGGCAACCACCTCAAACAAGCAGCTGAATTTCTTGCAGCATGTCAAAACAATTCTCGGGGTAAACGGCAGGTGTGCAATCGTGGTCCCGGACAACGTGCTGTTTGAGGGAGGGGCAGGCGAAACCGTAAGAAGGAGGATGTTGGAGCAGATGGACTGCCATACCTTGCTGCGATTGCCAACCGGGATATTCTATGCGGGAGGGGTAAAGGCAAACGTCATGTTCTTTGATAAAAAACCCGCACGGACCGACGGAAAGCCGTGGACTGAAAAGGTGTGGATTTATGACCTTAGAACAAACCAGCACTTTACCCAAAAAGAGAGCATCCTGACTAGAAAGCACCTGGACGATTTTGTAAGGTGCTATAACGCCAAAAACAGGCAAAGACGCAAGGAGACTGACCGATTTCGCGCCTATTCCTACGAGGAACTGGTCAAAAGAGACAAGGTCTCACTGGATATCTCCTGGCTTAAAGATGAGTCACTAGAGGACGTTGAGAATTTGCCGCCACCCGAAGAGATATCTGAGGAAATTAAAGGCAGTTTGGAATCCGCACTTGACTCAATAAATGAACTGGTGGATGATCTTGGAAAGAAATAAGGAATTGCCAGAAGGATGGATTAGGACAGGTTTAGAGAGTATCTCCATGATCATACTGGGACAATCACCATCATCATCAACATACAACAAAGAAAAACACGGACTCCCATTTTTTCAGGGAAAGGCTGAGTTTGGTGAAATACATCCTACAGTTCGAATCTGGTGTAATGCACCAAAAAAGATCGCTGAAAAAGACGACATTCTCATATCGGTAAGAGCACCGGTCGGTTCCACAAACATCAGCACGGAAACATGTTGCATAGGACGAGGACTGGCCGCCATAAGGGTTCTTGAAATGGCAGACATGATGTACGTTTTCTACCACCTGAGACACCTCGAAAATCACATATCTCAGAAGGGCACCGGCACTACGTTTAAGGCCATAACGGGCAAACAGTTGAGGAGTGTCAAGCTTTCATTACCTCCACTCAACGAGCAGAAAAGAATCGTCTCCAGGCTCGAATCAATCCTCGCACGGATTGATGCAACTCGCGCAAACCTTGAAGCGCTGGCATCCAAGGCATCGTCTGCACAGGGAAGCCTGGCACAGCTGAAAAGCAGCGTGCTAAAGCAGGCCTTTGAGGGCAGGCTTGTGCCGCAGGATCCTGACGACGAGCCTGTAGAGAAACTGCTGAGGAGGATACGTGAAGGTTCCAAAGACGTAACGTTTGAGAAGGAAGATCTGCCGGAAGGGTGGGTTAGAACTGATCTACAAAATTGTACTGACATTCTGGACAATAAAAGAATTCCCATAAATTTGAGCGAACGTAGCAAAAGACAGGGCAAAATTCCGTATTATGGTGCAACCGGCCAAGTCGGGTGGATTGATGAGTACATATTTGATGAGGAATTAGTATTATTAGGAGAGGACGGTGCACCGTTTTTAGATCATTCTAAAAACAAGGCATATTTAATTTCGGGAAAAAGCTGGGTGAATAACCACGCTCATGTTTTACGAGCCATAAGCACTGTTTTATCAAACAAATTTCTGCACCATTTTTTGAATCAGTTCAACTATCATGGGTTTGTTACTGGAACAACACGACTAAAACTCAATCAGTCACAAATGAAAACTATTTCCATATTGATACCTCCACTCAACGAGCAGAAAAGAATCGTCTCCAGGCTCGAATCAATCCTTTCCGGGATTGACGCAAAACAAAAAGAATTACAAATACTTGAAGAGAGATTAAAATCAGTTCCTGACAGTTTTTATATGCTGCGTAGTAGCATTCTCAAGCAGGCCTTTGAGGGCAGGCTTGTTCCTCAAGATCCTAATGATGAGCCTGCATCGGTTCTGCTTGAAAAGATATCATCTAAGCAATCTCAAAAAACATAAAGAAACAGATCTACTTTGGTACTTCCTTGTCGATTATCTTCTTTATATCCTCAAAGACATTTATCATCTCTTTTCTCACGTCAATAAACGATTCAACTAGCTGACTGGGCGGCAAGATTGATTCTTCTGTAGTAATGTTTGGGTTGTTCGAATCAAGGTTAAAGTCCTTAATGTCTTTGACATTTACCCTCCAAGCGTTGTCATTTTTGGTCTTATTTTTAAACCATTTCTCAACATTGGCAAAATCCTCATACTTTATCGGCTTTGTTTTAGAATACTTGGGTTCCTTGGCCCGACTCTTGACTCTATCAGATACCTTCATCTGATAGTACCATATGCTTTTGGTCGGAGCAGACTTTTTCTCAAAGAACAGAATATTGGTGGCAATTGATGTGTATGGTTCAAAGACGGAGCGAGGAAGGCGCACTATAGTGTACAGATTAAACTCTTCAAGCAGTTTTTGCTTGATCTTTGTAATTACACCAGTTGCAAACAAGAGTCCATCAGGAAGGATTATCGCACAGCGGCCATCATTTTTGAGACTGGCCATTATGTATAGTAAAAATGCGGCAGCAGTGTCTGATGTGCGCATGCCGACTGGAAGGTTCAACGATATCCCTTCCTCTTCCTCTCCACCAAATGGGGGATTGGTCATTATTACATCATACTGATTGTCAGCAGAGATCTCTCTGAGAGGTGTCCCAAGCGTATTTTTTCTAATTATGTTGGGTTTGTCCATTTCATGCAAGAGCATGTTCATCATTCCAAGAAGATACGGCATTGGCTTCTTTTCTATGCCGTAAATAGTCTCCGTCATCAGTTTGGAATAGTCCGATTTGGGGCCTGCCTGCGCTTTCATATGTGTGAGAGATTCGATTAGGAATCCCCCCGTACCGCATGCAGGATCTAGCACCTTCTCTGATTTTTGCAGATCAGGATTGATCTGATTTACAATAAACTGTATTACAGGACGTGGTGTGTAAAACTCACCATGTGTTCCTGCTGCATCCCTCATCTCAATCAGCATCTGCTCATACATGTGGGCCATCGTATGGATTTCATCTGTGGATACAAAGCCTACCTTGTTTACCAGATTAAGCACTTTGCGCAGTACAAATCCATTGACAAATCTGTTTGTAAGTTCTCTGAATATTGATGCTATGATATCTTTTTGTCTGTGCTCCTTTCTTCCTATCAAACTAGCTAGTTTGGGAAAGAGATCATCGTTTACAAACTTGATCAAGTCATCACCTGTAAACACCTTCTTTTGCTTACCATCAATAGTTTCAGATGCCCAATCTCGCCACCTGTATCCTTTTGGTATGACTCTCTTGTATTCTGGATCTATGGTCTCTTGTCTTAATTCAAGATCGTCAAAGCATTTGAGAAACATTATCCACGAAAACTGCGGGATTGCCTCCACATCTGTGCTAATATTGTCATCCTTTCGCATCTGGTCCCTGGCGGTCTTTATTGTAGAGCGTAGCGTCTGGGAATCCAACTCAGTTCTCCAGATAAATCTGCTGAGTCAGCTCAATAATTGCCTTGTCGTATCTTTGTCTATCACCAAATCTATCATTAATTACACCAAACTGTCCACCAAACTTTTCAAATTTTGGTAGAGATAGCATGTCTGTTCCTTCTAGTTCCTGATATCCGTGCTCACCATAATGATCCAATATGACCTCAAGTACGTCCCGTGCCTTTTCTGGAAACTTTTCTAAAAACGCCTTTTTTCTGATGGACTCTATCCTTTGCAGGCGTGTTTTTGCATGTGCGTTAAATGCAAAGTGCATCAACAGATCAAATGCGTCTGATTTATACAATTGGGTTATCTCTCTGAGATGTGCAAAGGTCACCCCTCTTTCTTCTAGTTTTCTTACAAAATGTTGTCTTCTCTCTGGATTAGTCCAGATCTCACGAAGTGGTCTTTGTTCATCATTAACAAGTCGTTTTACCGTCTCTCCTGTATAATCCTGATAAGACACAAGTCTATGTTTGTCCATGGATTGGTCAAAGATCAGAACTGATTCTCCGTGGATTTCTATTTTATAGCCATCAATATGATATGTCTCGATCTTTTTTGGGTCAGATTTTGGCGGACTCTGGACTTCCGTTATCTCCTTTTTTCCCACCCGGTTTCTCCTTTTTCCTTTGGTGATCATCTCTTGTTCCTCGTCGGTTTGAGCAACAGGTGGTCCGTCCCACTCTTCATCCTCAAACAGACGTGTTGCCTTTCGATAGTCTATTATCGAAAACCACATCTTGCCCTTTGGCTCAAAGACCCGGGTTCCTCTTCCTATAATCTGTTTGAACTCTGTCATTGAGTTGATGCTCTTATCTAGCGCAATAATTCTACATGTTGGAACATCTACACCAGTTGACATGAGCCTTGAGGTAACCGCAACAACAGGAAAGTCTAGATTGGGCGCCTGAAAGTGATCCAGATATTCCTGTCCCACCTCACCTTCTGCGGACACGATTCTTACGCAATAATCATGCCTCTGCTCTGAATAATTTCTGATCAGTTTTGTCATCGCAAGGGCATGTTCGGAGTTCTGACAGAACAGAATAGTCTTGTCATACTCTTTGTTGTTTTGGAGAAATTTTACAAGGTGACTTGCTACCGTCTTTCTTCTCTCATTTACAATTAGTGTACGATCAAAATCTTTGTATGTGTATGTCTTGGACTCTAATAGTTTACCGTCAAGATCTCTTTCGCCCTCTTTTGGAACATACCCATCAATGTCAATCTCCAAGTTGACCCTGTGTATCATGTATGGGGCCAAAAACCCGTCCTCGATTCCCTGCTTTAGACTATACGTGTATACGGGAGAGCCAAAATAGTCATATGTGTCCAAGTTGTCAGCAGCGTGTTTGGGTGTGGCGGTCATGCCTATGTGAGTTGCACGTGAAAAGTAGTCTAAAATTTTTCTCCAATCCCCCGATTCAGTAGAACTGCCACGGTGACACTCATCAATTATCACATAATCAAAAAAGTCTGCTGAATACTGTTTGTACAGCTCACTCTCATTTTTGCCAACATCAAGTGCTTGATATAATGCAAAGTACATCTCGTATGCAGTCTCAACAACTCTCTGAATCTTGTGTCTTGCCTCACCAAATCCTGCAAAAGCATTGTTTTTTGCCTGATGCAAGAGGACCGTTCTGTCTGCCAGAAAAAGAATCTTCGGGTGTGGCCTGTCCTTCTTCCAGAGTTTTTTGGCAATCTGGTACGCGATGAATGTCTTGCCTGTCCCGGTTGCAAGTGTGAGCAGGATTCTTTTCTTGCCAGCCAATATGGATTTCAGTGCAGCGTTGATTGCAATTTCCTGATAGTATCTTGGCTCGATCGGGTCACCAGATGGATCATATGCGCTTCGATCAAATGGCTCTTGCAGGTATGTCATCTGTTTGTCATTAAAGCCCAGATCTTTTTGCAATCTATACAGCAGATTTTCAGGGGTCGGAAAGTGGTCTATGGTTTTTTGCTTGTTTGTTATAAAATCATACTCCTCAATCTTTTGCCCATTTGTTGCATATGCAAATTTTAGATTCATTCTGTTGGCATAGTCTTGAGCTTGTTGCATTCCTTCATCATGTGGCTTGTCGTATGCCTTTGCCTCGATTACTGCAATCTTAAAGTCGGAATTAGTCTTTAACACATAGTCTGCCTTTAACGGCGCACTTCGTTTTCCTGTTCTACCCTCAGGAATAATTCTTCCCTTGGTTATCTGATATTCTCTGTCGCACATTTCTAGATCCCATCCAGCCTTTGCAAGCTTTGGGTCTATGTAGCGCATGCAAGTGGTCGATTCAGAAATGTGCGCCATATCGAAAACTATTGTGATGTATCTTATATGTAAAACGCATGAAGCCGGGATGGCATCATGTGTTGAAGTCCCTCACCAGACATGTTGTAACGCAACACCAAAGATGCCAGTTGTCAGTAATACGTAGTGTCTACAACTAAAATATGGACACAATTGACAATGTTTCCTGACCATGTAGCCTGGATCCCAGTGCGACACACGTGACCCATGAAGAATTCCACAATTGTCCCGCGGGCGGGCGGGTTCCTGCCCGGCACGGGAACAGAAAGGCTGCGCCGGATGCGCGGCAGGAGGGGGATCCCGTAGCGGTGCTACGCTTGACTGCGTGTATAATGCGAAAGGGGGGGCATCCGTCCGGGATATCGCGCGGGAGCTCAAAAGGGCACCGAGCACCGTGAACGTCTGGCTCCAGCGCATACCTAGGGACGGACTGGATGCCATGCATAACAGGCCCCCGCCGGGCGCGGAGTCTAGGCTGGACCCGGAACAGCTGAAACGGCTACGCGCGGACTGGTCGCGGGCCCCGCGGGCTGCGAGTTTGCCTCGTCCCTGTGGACGGCGCTGCTTCTGGCAATGCGCGTCAAAAGGAGGTTCGGTGTGAAGCATACCGTGTCCAACATGTACAACATAGTGCACTCGCTCGGGTTCTCCTCGCGCAGGCCGCGTCCGAAACACCCAAAACAGGCCTCAAAACGGGAAAAGGACGCGTTCAAAAAAAAGCAAGGAGGGACGTGAGATATTATTCCTCAAGGGGGTACACGGTCATGGTGCCCGATGGGACCTCGCACATCATCGGGCGGGACACCCAGAACGGGCGGTACCCCGTCGACAGGCCGGTGACGACCCCGGTCAGCCTGTCAAGGAAGAGGTTCCACTCGCTCGGCGCGTTGCACCGGGACGGCTTTGTCTGCCGGTTTGCGGAGAGGGCCAACAGTTGCAGCTTAACCGGGTTCCTGGAGATGTTGCGGCGCAGGTTCGGCAGGATGCTGGTGTACCTGGACAACGCCGGGTACCACAGGTCGGCCGCCGCAAGAAGGTACGTGGAGGACTACGGGAGAGACGTCAAGCTGAGATACCTGCCGCCCTACACGCCGGAGCTGAACCCTGTCGGGGTGCAGTGGCGCACGATACGGAAGGCCACGTGGAACCGCCTGTACGGGGACACGGGGATGATACAGGAGTAGATACAGAAGGTGCTGAGTAGCGGCGAGGTCAAACCCGTCAAAATGTCAAAGTATCTAATGTAGACACTACGATAGATGCTAGGACAGTGTAAACAATAGCAAAAATGCACGGTATTGTTGTTTCAACGTGCGTCAGCGGCGTGTATGTTTTCCTGTCTTTGCCCTCTCCAAGCAACTTCCATTCAACGCTATGAATTGGAATGGGTAATCTTTTCTCTATCTCCAGTATGATCCCCCATTTTACAACACTCAGTTGTTTGTAGGAGCGCACTGTTCTGTACCAAGAATACGAAAACACGATGCCAGCCCCGAAACCTGTCACGATCCACAGATTGTCAATTTCAGACGATACGCCTAGTCGTCCAAATAGGCCCAAGGCTGCAAGCAATCCTGTGTTCATGCTGAGAAAGAAACTGTTTGCAAGCGTTCGCCTATGTGTCAAGCTGTCAAGCATTTGGAGGTAAATCTTGTACTGCTCGAATAACCTGTCAGTGTGATCTGTGTCATGCTCTGGTTCGGGTGATGAAAACAGTGCATCGATTGGTTTGTCCTCACATGTCATTTCTAATCAAGCATCTCATAGATCTTTTCAGTGTCCCAATAGATCACAGGATCATTATAACGCAACGCTTTTGGAATGATGTGATTTTCATTGCGGTGAATTCTGATCCCAATAACTTGCTTGTCCTGTCTGTGGGCTTCACGTATCTCCCAATCTACTGCACTACTGCGGTATGTAAGTGGGCCAACCATTACAATTACAGCCGACGACAAGGAAATCAGGTTACTGACTTCGGCCTTCCACTTGCTCTCAAATGGCTCCTTTACAGAATAGTCCCTAAATTCAAGTGGAAATCTGTCATCCTTTGCCTGCGAGCGTAACAGTCTTACCGTATACTCATCGTCAATGTCAAAACTGATGAAGACATTGCGTACATGACTCAAAATTAATCACTGCAATTTACTGCTTGTTATATTAAAGTAGATTGCTTATGTCGGGGTTGTCCAATTCCGAATTCCGAATTCCTCTGTTGTACAAAAAGTCGTTCACCCCCTGTCCAGGGGGCTGGGCCGGCTGCGCATCGACATGAGCACCGGAAACACTGGTGTGTGGGCCTGGAAGAG
>RKRY01000008.1 GCA_007571135.1 Candidatus Nitrosopumilus sp.
TCTGACTGCACACATTGAAGGCCTGTCAGATGATGCAAAAAAAGAAAACAGACGGTACTGGAAGAGCAGGGTTGAATACGGCCAGAGATGGATAGTCGAGATAATAATATCCGGTAACCGGTTAAGTCGCATGAAGGAATTTGTAAAAAATGGCAGTTCATATCTTACATACGGTATATTTTTCAATAATTTGATAAATCTTGCATAATTTGTTGAAATTGTCAAAGATGACTTGACCGATTACGGGAAGACTAGTCATATCTTACAATGTTTAAAAACAGATTGTCTTTTTCTCTGTACATTGGACAGACAGAACATCTCGGCCACATCACTGCTCGTACTGCTGCTTGCAGAGGGTAGCATACACACCAGCAGAAACTCCAAGAGGTATCTTGAGTCAATAGACACCGCGGGAGGGGAGATACTACTTGCAGAATGCAACAAGATATGGCCGCACTACGGCGAGGTCATAAAGAACAGAAAGTATTGTGTCATGAACCTAGTTCTGAGGGATATATCGCAAAAAGACTGCGTCCAACTGGTCATACTTGGGGGAGGGATGGATGCGTTGTCAGTGGAGGTCTGCTCACGCATGCAATGCAAAGTTATAGCATACGAGGTGGACTATGAGGCAGAACTAAAGGCAGAGATGATAGAAAAGGTAGATGATGGACTGGCCGAATCAATCAGATGTGTCAGAGCAGACCTCAGAGACCATCGAGACGTGATGAGCAGGCTCGCAGACGCAGGATGGAGGCGTGAGGATCCATCGATTCTGGTCATCGAGGGGGTGTCATACTATCTTGGCAGGCAGCACCTGCAGAACCTTGTAGCAGGATTCAAAACCGAGGATCATGGCAATGTCATGGTGATGGAATACCTGATACCGCCTGCAGAGATATCGTCTGAGAGGATCCACATAGCAGACGAGGTTTTTGCGCTGATATCGGAAACGGTGAGAGACGCGCAACAGATTGCTAGGTACAGCGCATGGGAGATGGAATCATGGCTCAACCAGTGCGGTGCAAGAGTTGACAGGACATACAGGATGAGTGAGATGGAGATGGCCCGAACGGGATGCAACGAATACTTTCAGACTCCTCAGAGTGGATGGATAGAGGTGTGCCATGTCAAAATCTAGCCTCAGCAGACCGCAGCTTTTCTGTTATGGGAAACGGTAGTCCAAGATCATTTTCGTGCACTTGCAAACGGTATCCTGACTGTGTGACTTCCACTTCGTAGTGTCTAGGTTACATGTTGGAACATCTTGACAGACTACTTGGCTGAAGAATACTATTCGTTGTGTCTAATTTTAGACCAAGTCACTACGGCCTGTTAATGGAGGCAGCTATGGCGTACACTGACATTCCCTCCTTTCTCATGGCGTATGCCAGTAGCCTGTCCCTTGCCTTGGGATTCTCCTCTTCTTTGTGCATCCAGCGCAGCCGCGCCGCGCCGATGCTCTTGAGGAAACCGCATTTGGCAAGCGTCTTTTTTGATTTAACCATGCAATATGACAGATGTCCTGTGATCCATACGTTTCGATCAGTCTTTGTTGACAAAATGATAAGTGGTTGTCAACCGGGATCACTGCGGTACCAGTAGATTCATATCTGATTTTTCTTGGAATTTTTCATGAATAAAATCAAGCATGGCTCTCCGGTCTTGTTTTACTTTAACAGTTCAAAGAAGTGGCTTGTCAAGATCTCAAAAAAAGAGTCGCTGCACACCCACATTGGCATGATAAAACACGCCGATGCCATCGGAAAGGAGTACGGTTCTAGGCTGACTACAAACAAGGACAAGTATGTATACCTTCTTAAGCCGACCATGTATGACTATATAATGAAGATTCAGCACGGCACGCAGATTGTATATCCAAAGGATATTGGATACATTGTTGCCAGAGCCGGAATCACAAGCGGGCAAAATATCCTGGAAATAGGAACGGGCAGTGGATCCCTGACATCCTTTGTTGCAGGCATTGTCAAGCCCAGGGGACACGTTTACACTTTTGATGTCGATGAAAAGTTTATGAAAATTGCAGAAAAGAACATCCAAAGGGCCGGTGTTTTAAAATATGTCACCCAGCACAAGATAAACCTGAAGACTGCAAAAAAGATTCCCCCCCTAAAAGACATGGATGCTGCCCTGATTGATTTGGGCGATCCCTGGGTTGTGATTCCGCAGGTACGCAAAATGCTAAAGGGCAGCGGTTCGATTTTTGCAATATGCCCTACAGTGAACCAGCTAGAAAACCTGACCAAGACTCTGACTGAGAACGAGTTTACCGACATTGAGTCTACAGAGCACATACTCAGGACAATCGAGGCGCGTGAAGGCAAGACCAGACATTCGTTTCAAGGAATCGGCCATACCGCATACCTGTGTTTTGCAAGAAAAGCTTTCTTTGAACGAGGGTCCAAAAAAACCTAGAAAAAATCCAGTGCCAAAACCAGTCTGCGTGAGAAGCCCATCCTGTGCAGTATGTCGTATATGCTGACGACGGCATACTCTACTCCGAACCTTTTTCTGACATGCGCTGCCAGCAGCGGCACCGTCCACAGCGACGAGGCAAACCCGCACTTATCGGGGCCCGCAATCAGGTCTGCGCACAGCTGCTCCATCTGCCCCGGTGTGAGCTTGCATGTCGCGTCCGTACTTGTCTTGTCGTATATGCCGCCAAGGCCGTCCCTTACAGCCCGTCCCAGCCAGTCGCGTATGGTAGAGTACTAGTATGTTGCACAACTTGCTTTTCAAAGCCATATTTGACC
>RKRY01000082.1 GCA_007571135.1 Candidatus Nitrosopumilus sp.
ACACAACTTTGCAAAAAGTTAGGTTAAGATCACACCTCAAATTGAATCCCTGCAATGCCATGATCCGTGACTGACCAGCAAAATGTCCAAGGAGGACCTTCTCAAGATGATTCAATAGAAAGACAAGGCCATCAGGGACAAGGACGAGGCCATCAGGGACAAGGACGAGGTCCTGCAACGACAAAAGAAAAAATACAGAAAGGCCATCAAAGACAAGGACAAGACAATCAGGGGCAAAGACTAGTATGTTGCACAACTTGCTTTTCAAAGCCATCTTTGGCCAAGATTATCCTAATTTAGGCAGGTTATACAACATGCTAGCAAAGACAGAACCATCAGGAACAAGGACGCATAGATGGCAAGGACATCAGACAGGCTGGAGGATGCCATCCAGAATGCAAGGGAGGTAACCGGTTAAGTCGCATGAAAGAATTTGTATAAAATGAGAATTCATAGCTTACATGCCGGTATATTTTTCAATAATTTGATAAATCTTGCATAATTTGTTGAAATTGTCAAAGCTGACTTAACCGATTACGAGATACATAAAGGAGAACCATGACATCAGGGCAATCGCGCTGCCAGTCACAACGCTGGAGCTCAATGCCACAGAGAGTACTGGCACCAGTTAAAGCAAGATGTCGCGGTCTCTACGCATTCCGAGGATGCCGATACATGAGGAATGCAATCCGGGTTTACCCGTACCTACTAGCATGTTGCATAACCTGCCTAAATTAGGATAATCTTGGTCAAATATGGCTTTGAAAAGCAAGTTATGCAACATACTAGTACCTACAGGCACAGACTAACATCATGAGATTCATCTCCAGAGAATCGCTGTTGCCGAAAATAATATGATCGGCAGCATATGTGTGTATCGGTGTTTCCAATATCAAAAGATAATGCGGATTATGCACTGTTCATCGATAGACAGCCAGTAGGAGTGGTTGAAGCAAAAAAAATCGGCTGGACATTGACTGGAGTTACTACACAGTCAGAGAAATATCTTGAAGGACTGGCAGACAAATTTCCAAATGCGCCCAGAAAACCTCAATTCTCTTATGAAACAACGGAAATTGAGACCCTGTTTACGGACAGGCGCGATCCCAAATATCGTTCAAGGTATGTGTTTGCTTTTCACAAGCCAGAGATTCTGGCAGAGTGGCTCAAAGAGGAAAAATCACTGCGAGCAAGACTGCGAGAGATTCCCGAACTGGATTACAAGAATTTATGGGAATGCCAAACTCAGGCAATATCCAATTTGGAAAGATCACTTGCCGCAAATAGGGAACGCGCATTGATTCAGATGGCAACGGGCTCCGGCAAGACATTTGTTGCAGTTACTTCAGTTTACCGGCTTATCAAGCATGCAAAGACAAAACGAGTCTTGTTTCTGGTGGACAGATCGAATCTCGGAAGGCAGGCATTGCGGGAATTTCAGCAATATCAGACGCCTGATGATGGCAGGAAGTTCACGGAGCTTTATACGGTACAGCATTTGGAATCCCAGACCATTGACGATGTCTCAGTCGTAATTTCTACCGTTCAAAGATTGTTCTCCATTCTAAAGGGCAGAAAAGAATTCGACGGGGAGGACGAGGAGCTGTCCGAGTTTGAAAACAAGCATGATGATACGCAAGTAGATATCGAATACAATCCAGACATTCCGATTGGAAAGTTTGACTTTATTGTAATTGATGAATGCCACCGCTCGATTTACAACAAATGGAAGCAGGTGCTTGATTACTTTGATTCGTTTCTGATTGGCCTTACTGCAACCCCGTCAAAGCATACGGTGGGGTTTTTTGATAACAACTAGGTAATGTCATACACCCATGAGCGAGCAGTCGCAGACGGGGTAAATGTCGGATATCATGCGTACAGAATCAAAACCAAGATTACTTCTGAGGGCAGTACCATTGAGGCAGGTGAAATTGTAGAAAAAAGAGACAGAATGACACGTCAGCAGCGTGCAGAAAGGCTGGATGAGGACTACATCTACAGACCCGATCAGCTAGACAGAGACGTAGTAGCGCCAGACCAAATTAGGCTCATTTTGAGGACATTCAGAGAAAGACGGCCTGAGATTTTCCCTGGCAGAACACAAGTCCCAAAGACACTGATTTTTGCAAAAGACGACGCACACGCTGAGGAAATCACAAAGATTACCATGGAAGTCTTTGGAGAAGGCAATGAATTCTGCCAAAAAATCACATACAAGACAACAGGCGAGAAACCAGAAAACATCATCAAGAGTTTCAGAAATTCGGTGAACCCCAGAATTGCAGTTACAGTCGACATGGTTGCAACGGGAACCGACATTAGACCGCTAGAGTGCATAATTTTCCTAAGGGATGTCCGTTCCAGGCTGTACTTTGATCAAATGAAGGGTCGCGGAACAAGAACGATAAAACCCGATGATTTACGCGGCGTAACCCCCGATGCAAAATCAAAAGATCACTTTGTAATTGTTGATGCAGTTGGAGTCTGCGAGCACGCAATGTCCGACACCCATTCCCTAAATAGAAAGAGGGGCATATCGTTTGAGAATCTAATGCAGGCGGCAGCTGAAGGACGTGCTGATGAAGACGACTTGGAGTCATTGGCATACAGAATGGCAAGGCTGGACAGAAAGCTGGATGACAAGGGAAGGGAGGAGATTGCCGAGGCTGCAGGCGGCCGGAGCATTAGCCAGATTGTAAATAAAGTGCTGGACGGAATCGATGCAGACAGGCATCTGGAAAAGGCAAAAGAAAAATTCCAGACACAGGAACCAACCAAAGAGCAGATTTCTCAGGTTGCAAGGGAATCAGTCGCAGAGGCCAGCAGCCTGTTTGACTCTGGAGCGTTTAGGAGGACAATTTTAGAGGTTAAAAGACGAAACGAGATGATTGTTGACACGACGTCAATTGACGAACTGGAGGAAGCTGGATTTGATGAAAAAGCACGACAGCTTACGGTACAAACAGTTGAGTCATTTGGAGAATTCTTGGAGAAAAACAGGGACGAGTTGGTTGCACTAAAGATCATCTATTCAAAGCCCTACAGAATGCGAGAAATCACATTCAAGGACATCAAGGATTTGGCAAATGCCATTGAGAGGCCACCATACAACCTCACGCCTGAATCGCTATGGAGTGCCTACCGGAGACTGGACAAATCAAAGGTAAAGGACAATCCTAAAAAAATGCTGACTGACTTAATATCGATTGTCAGGTATTCCATAGGCAAGGATGACCTGCTAATGCCGTTTGAGGATATTGTAAATGACAGATTCTCAAAGTGGCTAGAGACCCAAAGGACGTCAGGCAGGGAGAGAAGGGAAACCTTCCGAAAGGGTGGGTTGAAACTGATCTACAAAATTGTACTGACATTCTGGACAATAAAAGAATCCCCATAAATTTGAGCGAACGTAACAAAAGACAGGGCAAAATTCCGTATTATGGTGCAACTGGCCAAGCTGGATGGATTGATGGGTACATATTTGATGAAGAATTAGTGTTATTAGGAGAGGACGGGGTACCGTTTTTAGATCATTCTAAAAACAAGGCGTATTTAATTTTGGGAAAAAGCTGGGTGAATAACCACGCTCATGTTTTACGAGCCATAAGCACTGTTTTATCAAACAAATTTCTGCACTATTTTTTGAACCAATTCAACTATCATGGGTTTGTTACCGGAACAACGCGACTAAAGCTCAATCAGTCACAAATGAAAACAATTCCTGTATTGATACCGCCTATCAACGAGCAGCACCGCATCGTCTCCAAGATTGAATCAATCCTCGCACGGATTGATGCATGCAGGCAAAAATTGTTGGCGTTGCAGGAAAGGACGCAATCGGGACAGGTGTCCTCAAAGCAGCAGATTTTAAATCCAAAATACATTGTAGGAAGCGATGCACCTTCGCGAGCTAGACAGTTACTAAAAACAAACGATATTCTTTTTTCCACAGTACGTACATATCTAAAAAATATTGCAATTGTATCAAGCGATTTAGAAGGTCACTTAGCTTCTACGGGTTTTTGTGTGATTAGATCAAAAATAAACTCTCGACTCGTTTTTTATTACGTTCAAACAAAACGCTTTCTTGATTCGTTGAACAGAGTTCAAAGAGGAACTAGTTATCCAGCAGTGAGGAACAACGATGTGGTAAATATGATTATTCCGATCCCCCCGCTCAGCGAGCAACACCGCATCGTCTCCAGGCTCGAATCAATCCTTTCCGGGATTGACGCAGTCGAAAAACAAGTAAATAACTCACTAGTTAGACTAGGGCAGCTGAAACAGAGTGTTCTCAGGAAGGCCTTTGAAGGCAAGCTTGTGCAACAGGACCCAAACGACGAGCCAGCATCGATCCTGTTAGAGAAAATTAAAAGGCAGGGATCTGACACGCGGGTAAAAGATAAGTTTGTAAATTTATCCCACAAGCTTGGACAAAATCGTTTTTAGTTCGGCAAACGTGTTTTTGTTGATCTGTCCTATGCTCAGTCTGATCAGTTTCTGCTCTACACTAAAAACTCTGTCTACTTTTGCCCTGCTCTCAACAACCAAGTTTCCTTTCTCCAAATTGTTATTTGTGATGATCATATCATAACCAGTTTTTCTTAGATTTGATGTCAATGGAATAACAACGATATCATGGGATTTTTTGTTGTATTTGTCATTTGAGATAACGATCACAGGCCTGACTTTGGATGCTTGCAGATTTGATAATGGAAAACTCAGCAAAGCTATCTGTCTTTGCAGGATCATTTCAGATATGTTTCCCACACGTCATCTCTCTTGCTGTTCCATAATTTTTCAAGTGATGCCTCAGAGTATCTCAACAGGTCATCAAAGCCATCCTCGATATGACTTTCTATGCTAGTGGATTTCTGAATCAGAATTTTTTTGTCTTTGGCAGTAATGACCAGTCTGTCTCCTTTCTGAATCTCCAACAGTTCCTGAATCTCCTTCGGTATTGTAATCTGGCCTTTTTCAGATACATTTACCGTCTTGAGCATTTTCCCCAACATAAAGTAAGAATTTTCTTACTTATAAACAATAATCCGCACTCGGGGTTGTCCAAATCGGCACAAAGTTTCACGCAACGTCCCCCTCCAAACACACATCCGCACCGTTCCCGGTGCCCCGCCTTCCGGCAGCGGCCGGAAGGCGGGGCGGTTCGGGGCCAAGACGCAGGCAGTACGTGCGTCCCGCGTATGCCCTGCGGCAGGTCCGTACTCTCGACTGTTACCTTGATGGTATCAGTAGACGGCCGGGCTGTGACACAGGACCCGCGCAAACAGCTCCGCTGTCTGCGTCCGCAGTGACCTGGCGCGTAGTGTCTAGGTTAGATATTGGAACATCTTGACGACCCCTACCTCGGCGTTATCCAGCATTGTACGAATTGACTTCTTCATCTCCTCCGTATTTTG
>RKRY01000094.1 GCA_007571135.1 Candidatus Nitrosopumilus sp.
AAGGATCATAAAAAATTGGAAATTTTCGCAAAGTACGAATCTGCAAAATCCAGACATGTGGATGAACCCCCACCACACGTTGCCTTGATGAAAAAACTCGCAATAGCGGATTATGAGCCTGCATCTGATTCTGGAAATATGAGATTTTTCCCAAACGGCAGACTGGTCAAATCATTGATTGAGAGATACGTAACAGATGCAGTCAAAGCTTATGGTGGTTACGAAGTTGAGACTCCGATCATGTATGACTCTGAACATCCTAGCATGGTAAGTTACTTTAATCGATTTCCCGCGCGACAATACAATATTGAATCGGAGGGCAAAAGATTGTTTTTGAGATTTGCTGCCTGTTTTGGGCAATTTTTAATGGCAAATCACTTTCAAATGTCTTACAAGAATCTGCCATACAGGCTCTATGAGCTAACCAGGTATAGTTTTAGACGGGAGCAATCCGGCGAACTGGCCGGACTTCGAAGACTTCGCGCATTTACGATGCCTGACTGCCATGCATTCTGCAAAGACCTGCCACAAGCAGTAGATGAGATCAAGGTCCGATTCGATCTGTCCCAAAACGTGCTTAAGGAATTGGGAATAGGGGAATCTGACTATGATATGGCAATTCGTTTTACTGAAGATTTCTACAATGAAAACAGATCCATGGTTGAAGCACTGGTCAAAAAACACGGAAAGCCGGTTCTTGTCGAAATGTGGAAAGAGAAATTCTTTTACTTTGTATTAAAGTGGGAATTTAACTTTATAGACAGTCTTGGAAAAGCATCTGCATTATCTACTGATCAGATTGATGTGGAGAATGGGGCTAGGTATGGAATCGAGTTCGTCAATGAAAACAACACTCCAATGCATCCCATAATCCTGCATAATTCCCCAAGCGGCGCAGTTGAGAGAATCATCTATGCCCTGTTAGAAAAGGCCGCAAAGGATTCTCAAGAGGGCAAAAAACCATCGTTTCCCTTGTGGCTAGCTCCGACGCAGGTCAGGGTGATCCCCCTAAAAGAAGATTTTTACGACTATTGCGAATCCTTGGAGCAAAAAATTTCATCCCATAACATCCGAGTCGACATTGATGACAGAAATGAAAGCATAAGCAAGCGGATTAGGGATGCCGAGCAGGAGTGGATTCAATATATTCTTGTAATTGGAGAAAGGGAGATGAATTCTGAAAATTTGAGCATCCGTGACAGAAGGATTGGTACCACCAAAGAGATTAACTTTGAGGATTTCCTAAGGGAGATCAATGATCAGACAAGAGGCAAGCCATTTACGGGTCTGAATCTGCCAAAACTCCTATCTAAAAGGCCCCATCTGATGATATAGGTGATGGCATGAGCTTTGTCAATTTGTATATGAACAACAGTTCCATGATTACCAGTTCAGATGATGGTTCCAAACCTGTGGCAACTGTTTTTGGAATTCCATTTGATTCAACCCATTCATATAAACCGGGGTGTCGTTTTGGCCCTGATGCAATCCGTGATTCTTTTAACAATATCGAGGTCTTTCATCCGGAATTACAAACTGATTTGGAGACTGTAAACATTGAGGATCTGGGCAATACCTCCCATACGGTCGTTTCATCTGAGATGGTAGACATGGTAAAAAAGATCACCGCAGAACTTGTAGCAAAACAAAGACAATTACTCATTTTGGGCGGAGAGCATTCTATCACATATGCGACTTATACTAGTTTTCCAAGAGACACTGCATATGTAACGTTTGACGCACATTATGACTTGCGTGATGGATTTGCAGGCAGCAGCCTAAGCCATGCATCATATCTCAGACGGATCGTAGAAGAACAGGGCCCTGAAAATATTTTACATGTGGGTGCCCGAGCATTTGCAAGGGAAGAACTGGAGTTCTTAAAGGAGCATAATATCAAAACCATCTCTGATGACGAGATCCGTTGTGGCAAGGGTCCGGAACTGCTTTCAAACTTTCTTGGTTCGTTTGGTTCTGCTTATGCTAGCTTTGATCTTGACATCTTGGATCCTGCATTTGCACCTGGTGTAGGCAATCCTGAGGCAGTCGGAATCACGTCTAGGGAATTATTTGACATGATTGACTCCCTTAAGAATTCCAAAGTCATCGGGGCTGATGTGGTGGAATTAAATCCGTATCATGACAACGGTGCAACTGCCTCTCTGGCTGCAAAAATCATCTCGACATTGATTGCACAAAACATGTCTCAAAACCATGATCCTCATCGAGCCTGATCTCATACTTTTTGACTTGATCCGGGCATGATCTTGTTTCTACTCACTTTATTAGCAAGCGTTGGTGGGATACCTCGTGTTAAATAATCTCCGAGATGCACTCCAACCTACTTTAGATAAGATCGGTAAAGGATTTTCGTCTACTGGACTGCCTCCCAATTTTTGGACCTTGATTGGTTTGGGGTTTTCCGTGATTTCAGCAATTGTGTACGGTTTTGGCATTGAGTTTGGTTTGATTATTGGAGGCATACTGCTACTGTTCTCTGGATTCTTTGACATAGTAGACGGCCAGGTTGCCAGAGTTACCGGAAGAACCTCAAAGAAAGGCGAGTATCTTGACTCCATGTCTGATAAAATTGCCGAGGTTGCAATCTTTATGGGGATCTTAATTGGCGGCTACGCAGAACCAGGCGTGGTGTGTCTTGCAATTACCCTGTCTTTGCTGGTCAGCTACGCTAGGGCAAAATCCGATGTCATTGGCATCCGACTGCAGGGAGTTGGAATTGGCGAACGGGCAGAACGACTGCTTGTAATTGCAATCGTTGGAATTATTGGATTTATGGAATACGCAGTAGTTATTGTCGTGATAATTGCCGGGATCACACTAGTCCAAAGAGTGATTGCAACTACTAAAAACATCGAAAACTAGAGCATGCTGCATAACCATGCCTGGATTAGGATAATCTTGGCCAAAGATGGCCTTGAAAAGCAAGTTGTGCAACATACCGGGAAATCAGGCTATCGCAGCTTTCCACGCTTTCTTCTGTTGTCCGCAGATCTGATCTTTAGAATCTTAAAATGAATTGCACATGAGATGCAGTACCATTTTAAAACTGTAGGTGACGCAATGTATGCCCCCTGTGCTCGTAGTTCCTTGGCCAGTGTATGTTCTACGAGGTTCAGTCTTGATGTGACCTTCTTTGCCTTGTCCTTGGGAACTGTCTGACCGCAGTTTGTACACTGTACGACTCCTGATGATCCTTTTCCGCCTTTTGTACGACCTCTACTTGCACGCTTAAGTGGCATGAGCATCAACTGCCTTGCCTACTTATATTCTTGCGGATAATTGCCACAAAAAATCAGTTTTGAGCCTGTTTGAGCACAGGACTACTGGTATGTTTTAATCACAGATTCGAGTAAACTCTATTATGGTATTGAAGGGCCTGTGCCATTCTTGTCATAGTTCTGGTGTGGAGTTGGTGATAGAAAAAGGGACTATTCTTTGCCGTGCATGTGCAAATAAAGACAATGCAAAAAACTAAATCTGTTGCATTCGGAGTTGAGAAGATGAAATTAGCCGTATTCTCTCATTGTACAATTGACACCATTACCATTGACGATTCAAAATATGAGCAAATTGGCGGATCCGCATGCTATTGTGGAGTTACTGCAAAACAATTCAGATTTGATGTTGACTTGTATTCAAAATTTGGCCCTGATTTTCACAAAGAGTACCTGGATGAAAGCAGGATAAACCTTGAGAATTGTGGCGCTGAGGCAAAAACTACCAGATTTGAGATAAACGTCACTGGTGTGAACCGCACACTAAGACTTGAAAATGAATGTGTCCCCATAGAATATTCTGACAGCGACGCAGATTGCCACCTTGTTAGTCCTGTATATCATGAAATCTCTGACAATGTATTCAGGCAGATCAAAAAAGATTCAAATTTTCTTTTTGTTGACCCGCAGGGATTTTTACGAACTGTGGATTCTGAAAAAAACATTTCATTACAAAATCGGGACATTGACCTGACTGATATAGATACCATCAAAGTCAATCCTGAAGAGGCATCCTGTTTGGTAAATGGCACACATGATGAAATGATGGTTGCTCTACAAAAGAAAGGTGCAGAGTATGTCCTTCTAACAAACAAAACCCAAGTCTCCCTACTTGTAAAAGACAAAGTATATTCGATTACTCTCCCCAATAAAGAAGTTTACGATTCGACCGGCATTGGTGATATCTTCTGCTCCGCTTTTTGCTGTACCATGATAAGGGAGAGGGATTTTTTGTGGGCTTTGTGTTTTGCAGGCGGTGCAGCTCAGGCTGCTTTGGATTCAAAGAACATAGGATTGCAAAAAATTCCCAGCAAAGGCGCCATTCAAACCAATGCTTCGTACTTTTACAATCTTGTAAAATTTCGTGATTTGTAGAACGGGGGAGAAAGGGAAAAATGAATTGAAGAGAGAAGGAGTTTGGTGCGATGGATGCTGGTCTGTTTTACTGTAGCCTGAGTGGGATGGGGTGAATGGATTGGAGGGCGAGGAATGGCGAGAGGAGGAGGAGGAGGAAGAGAGAGAGAAGCACGAGAAAGAAAGAGAGTATTCTTTTATTGTGCTGAAATCCTGTTTCAATTATGCAGGTAGGAATTTATGGTTCAGGTACTGCAGACAATGCGCCTAAAACAATTAAGAAAATTCTGGATACAAATAACATCCAATCATTTACAATTTCCAAATCAAGGAGCAGACAGGCAGACTGTATTGTCGTTCTGGGTGGGGATAAGGGAGTCAGAAATTATTTTCATAGGACTTTTGATTCAGCATCGCCTGTTTTAGGCATTAGTGAAGGTGAGGCAAGTGGGTTTTTAGCACAAATTGAATTGAGGGAATTTTCCTCTTATGTTGACATTCTCAAAAAACAAAACTTCTCAATCGAGGAGGTTCCACGACTGGGTGTCAAAATTGATGGCAGGAACGTCTATCCTGTGTTAAATGACGTTGCGGTTTTTTCATCAAAAAGTGCCATGTTAATGGAGCACACATTGCGAGTAAATGGTGAGGAGGTGTGGCATGATAACAGTGACGGAATTATTGTTTCCACCCCCATCGGCTCTTCTGCATACTCTATGTCTGCAGGAGGACCAGTACTGTTTCAGGATTCTGCCGTTTTTGAAATTATATCTGTAAATTCACTTGATGTTACCAGACGTCCGATTATTGTATCCAATGACAGTTCTATTGAGATCGATGACATTTCAGCCCGGCTGCACTGCGAAGCTGTGTTGGATGGGCTGGATAGGTACAAAGTAAGCAAAACTGTTGAATGCACCAAATTCCTACCTCCTGCAAAAATCATTCGACTAAAAAAAGATTCCACTGCAATCTCTGCCCTTGCCAAAAAAGTCCATCTTGCTGAAGAGTTGCTCAGCATGCCTCCAAGCTCAAAACTTCTTCTAAAAACGCTGGAATACGAAGGCGCATTGACTCAAAAAGATCTAGCAAACAAGACTCTTCTGCCGGACAGAACTGTGAGGCTGGCTCTTAGCCATTTGCTGAAAAAGGGCTATGTCAAAAAGAAGGTGTCTATTCGAGATGCCCGTCAAAAAATTTACGAAATCTCCAAGCTAGAATAACACCCATTCAATTTTTGAGGAGCTATTCAAGAGTTTCATCTTTTGTTGTTGCTGCTTGGTGTTACGTCTTTGTTATTTTTCTTAAAACACACTTTAGCGTATGGCAACCTGATTCTAGTCACTCATCATATATCATCCTTCAAGTTATTTTTCTTAAAACACACTTTAGCGTATGGCAACAACAACAGAAGTTTGCTTTATAACCATGCCTAGATTGGGGCAAATCTTGGCCAAAGATGGCTTTGAAAAGCAAGTTGCGATGCAGACAAGCGACTTACTTGTCCAGGCCTCCTTGTCATCCTTGCAGATTCCCCTGATTATGTTGGCAGTTTGTGCAAGCAGCATGTTACACCAAATCTCTCACACTGTGGACTCATTCTGATGCGGCCCCGATAAATGCCGTAAACGACTCTTCTGGGAATCCGGGCCTGCTGTTGAACTCTGGATGGAATTGAACTCCAAAGTAGAATCGATGATCTGGAATTTCTAGAATCTCCATTCTTTTTCCACTGTCACTTTCTGCAGAAAATATTAATCCATTTTTTTGAAACTCTGGAATGTATTTCTTATTGACCTCGTACCTGTGCCTGTGACGCCTGCTAATCAAATTTGAATTGTAAATTTTTTGTGCCTTGGAATCCTTCTTAATCCGTATGTCATTTGCACCTAGTCTCAACGAACTGCCCATATCTGATACGTCCCTTTGTTCAGGTAGCAAATCTACAATTGGCGCTTTAGTTTCTGCATTAATTTCAGTCGTATTTGCATCTTCCAGTTTTAAAACACTCCTCCCAAATTCCACGGCTGCTAATTGAAATCCAAAACATATTCCAAGATATGGGACATTGTTTACTCTGGCAAAATTGGCAGTTTGAATTATCCCCTCTGAACCCCTGGTACCAAAACCTCCAGGAACAAGTATGCCATCATAATTTGAAAGAATGCTGTAATCTGAAATGGACTCTGAATCAATCCAGTCAATGTCCACGGATCTATTAATTTGTGCCCCGGCATGCTTTAGAGCATGGTTGACACTGACGTAACTGTCAGCTAAAACCACGTATTTTCCAACCATTGCAATCCTGACTTTCCGGCCTTTATGACTTGTCATGTCTTCTGCAATTTTGTTCCATCTGTCCCAGTTTTCCGAAGCATTGACCATTCCTACCTTGTTAAATTTGGTAAATATGGAATCCATAATTCCTTGGTCATAAAGAATTTGCGGAACCTCAAAGATTGATCTTGCATCATGACAAGAAAGGACATCATTAGTTGCAACATTTGTAAACATGGCAATCTTCTTTTTTGTTTTTACCTCTAAAGGCGCGGTGCATCTTACTGCAAGGAAATCTGGCTGAATGCCGATCCTTCTGAGTTCTTGCACACTGTGTTGCGTGGGCTTGGTTTTCTGTTCTCCCACGACATCTAGTGATGGCGCAAGCGTAACGTGAACAAAAATCACCCCACGTTGCCCTTCTTCTACCCTCATCTGCCTTAGGGACTCTAAAAATGGAAGCGATTCGATATCTCCTACAGTCCCCCCGCACTCTACAACTAGGAAATCCAGCTTTTCACTTTCTGCAATGGTTCGAATTCTCTTCTTGATTTCGTCTGTAACATGAGGAATGATCTGCACGCATGCCCCCAGATATTCTCCCTTTCTCTCGCCATCGATGACTGACGAATACACCTGGGCAGTTGTAATGTTGTGGCTTTTGGCGATATTTTGGTTTAGGAATCTTTCATAGTTTCCAACATCCATGTCGCATTCACCTCCGTCTTCTGTGACAAATACCTCGCCGTGGGCAACAGGATTCATTGTACCTGCATCATAATTGAGATAGGGATCTATCTTGATGCAGGAGACTTTTTGATCTGCCAATTGCAACAGTTTTGCAATTGACGAAGTTGTAACGCCTTTTCCAAGGCCAGACATAACGCCACCTGTGACAAAAATAAACTTCGTCTGCACATTAATGAAACGAATATCTGGTTTTTGTATGTTTTGCCGATCATCAGTTAAGTGAGAGGTGAACTGGGCCAGGTAATCGGCAAAGTCACGCACAATGTCATACAATTTTGATCCGACGATCTAAAAGGGATCCGGCCCATAGTGATTCTGATTGACAATTACTTATCATGTTGCCAGCAAAGACTGATCGAAACGTATGATCACAGGACATCTGTCATATTGCATGGTTAAATCAAAAAAGACGCCTGCCAAATGCGGTTTTCTAAGGGGCATCGGCGCGGCGCGGCTGCACCGGATGGCAATCGGAAGTCATCTTTGACAATTTCAACAAATTATGCAAGATTTATCAAATTATTGAAAAATATACAGTATGCAAGCTATGAACTTCCATTTTTTACAAATTCCTTCATGCGACTTAACCGGTTACGTACCTCCCACCGTACACACTGGAGCTCAACCCGGTGGAGGTACAGTGGCGCTCCATCCGCAAGGCCACAGGCAACAGGCTGTACGAAAGCACAGACGAGATGTAGTCGATACGTGCAATGCTGGAAAACGGCGAGGTCAGGCCCGTCAAGATGAGCAGCTATCTAACATAGACACTACGTCAAGACTCACGGAACAATCCTGAATGTGGATACAATGTCTAGGTACTCGTCATACAGCTCGTTGTATGCGTCAGGCAGTCCCGAATACGAAACCTCGTACACCATGCCGTCATGCCTTACAAGTTCGTCAACCCCGTAAGCCGTCACCGTGCCAATGTATGCAATGGGCATGTGGAACGTGTACTCATACCATACGCTTGGCATGCCTGATAGTGTGTCCTGTCCGGAGGCGCCCCATTCAACATCGACAGAGGCGCCAAGAAGCTCGAGGCTGTTCCATGTTTTGTCGACTTCCTCCACATAGTAATCGTGAAGGCTTACGCCGTCCCCGATATACCCTGTCGACACATATATCGTTGACGGAACCGAAAGATCCAATGTGCTTTTCTCCGTCAGCATGTGCAATGTGCCCCCCAAGGCTGGGTCGCGCGTCCTTTCATATTCCCAGTTGACCGGATATTCCATCGTGAAACCTGGTGCCGTTATTCGGTCTTGCGACTGCACAGACATTGGCGCCTGTCCCACGTCGATCACCCCCGCATCGATAAGAAACTTTATGGCACTGATCAATTCCTCATCGCCGATTGCGCCGTCGGCATAGAAGGTGAAGACATCCCTTACCCATTCCGGAACTTCCTGTGCATCGGCGTTTCCGGCACCGCCAAACGCGACAACTGCAAGTGTCGCCGTTATCGCCATGCCGTGATTCATACGTGCCGGTGTTTTTTCTCACTTATGAATCCATAGTTTGTTGTAGCTTGTTTGTAGTATATGGAAAGTCGGTTCGTTAGTCATCGGTATATCTACTGCCGCTCATAATAATTTCGGCAAAAATTCCAACCCATACATTCTTAGATCCCAACATGTTACAGCAGGACATGATACAACATGATCACACGTTCCTGTTCCAGACCCGCAAAGCTGAAAAGAATCCAATCGTAAGGGAGAGAATCCTCGCAGTATCGTTACACCTGAACCGGAACATGCCGGTAGTCGACATAGCAGAGACGATGGGATGTGACCGTCAATCCGTATACAACTGGATTGCGCGATACGGGGAACATGGTCCTGGGGCCTGGCAGACAGGCCACGCCCTGGAAGGCCGCCCAAAATAAAACTTGGCAGGATCAGGGCACTGATCGCAGAGACGGCCGGCATCACGACTCCGAAACAGCTCATCTCAACGATCAGAAAAAGATTCGGCATCTCCTACAGCAGGACAACTGTCAAAAGGGCCTGCGCAGACTGGGCATGTCGTACAAAAAGTCAAAATCGATAC
>RKRY01000067.1 GCA_007571135.1 Candidatus Nitrosopumilus sp.
CAAGAAAGATGCCGCCCAAGGGGGAAACAGTGATAGAAGGGGAGACGGGGGAGGAACACCATGCAGGATAGGGGGCGAACTACTTTCCGTATTCCACAGATTCTCAAACCAGGGGCCTGTCGCCTTCTGCAGGATCAACTAGTTTGGTTTTCTCGCCTCTGTTGATTCTCTCTAGAATCTCCAATGCAGAATGCTTGTGGAGGTATTCGTTATTGTTGCCGCATCTATATGAGAATGTACATCTTGGACACCCTGCCTCATTTTTACATGGGCATTCTTTTATGATGCCCATACTCCTCTCAAGTACCCTCTCAAATCTGTCATAGAGGACTTTGCTTGCCCCACTGCCGCCGATTGCTCCGTCATACACAAAAATCAGGCCCGACGTGCCCAATGAGATGCCTCCCAAATCCTGAGAGACTCCCCCTGTAATCATATTGCTTCCTTCGATGACTACATGCTCGGTTGCATGATAACCACTGGCTTCTGTGTACTCTTTGTCCTCTGACTCCTCTGCTATCCTGGTTGGACGTGGCGCATGAAACACGATTCCTTTTGTAATAAAATCATACTCTAATGGCTCATCGAACATTACCTTCTCCCCCTGAGTGATCTCCTGTCCTAGTTCTATGTTCGCATAACCGCAAACTCTCTTCTCAATATGCAATTTACAAAACGCCACTTCAATCCCATTTGCAATTCGCCGCTCGTATGCCGTTTCTATTGTGGGCCATTCTTCTGTAACCGATTTTGTGTAATATGGATAATCTTTAGGAATTTTTTCTAGCCTTGCACAGTTTTTCTTTGGGTAGCCTAATTCTTTGACCCTGTATCTGATTCCTGCCAAAAAGTAGATTGCGTCTTTGTGCAACTCCTCAAGTGCGATTGGCAGCATTCTGTCTCCGACTTTTTTCCCATTTAGAAAAATATCTACTGGCTTTCCAATGCCTCTGATACTGTAATCATTTAGCACTGAATCCGTTCTATCAAAATTAGGAACTATCCGGCCGTTCAATTCCTTTAGATTCCCGTCAATCAGGTGCTGCCTGATAGCATCCTGATGCTCTTTTAGTTCGTGTTTTGAAATCGGCCTATCGCAGGCCATGGCTAAGACCTGACATTCTTCAACAAAGGGATTTTTAGGATCGATGTATGTTTTTTCCATATCTTCAAAATAATCATCCGGATGATTTTTGTAGTATTGGGAGATGGGGTCATTTCCCAATGCCAAAAATGCATATCCTCGCTGCCCCTTTCTTGCCGCACGACCTATTCTTTGAGTAAGTCTGTTGACTGGAATTGTAGACGAAATGACTCCGTCTACATCCCCTACATCTATGCCCAATTCAAGCGTAGGCGTGCATGATATTGCATCTAGCGTGCCTTCCTTGAACTGCCTTTCTACCAAAGACCGGTAATTGGCCATTAATCCTGCCCTGTGAACCTTGATGTTGACTTTATGCTTTTTAGCCTGAATTGCCAAAAGCTCTGAATTCAGGTGGGAGTTGTTAAAGACCATCGTTTTATGATTTTTTTGTGTCAACCGCTTTGCCAAATCTACCATCAGAGCTCTCTGTGTTCGAAGTGATGGGAACATCATGACAAAGTCTGTCTGACCCTTTCTTCCAGAACCACGAATTAATTGCATCTTTGCACCAAACAATTCTTGGCAAAACTCTTTTGCGCCCCCCAGTGTTGCAGATGCCGCAATAAACTGGATGTCATTTGTACAAATCCGTTTTAATCGTTTTATGATATAATGAACGTTTGTCCCAAGAATCCCCGAATAGACATGCACTTCATCTACAACTAACATTTGTGCTGATGTCAGAATTGACGAGAATTTTGTCTGATGCCATATGTGATAATGCAAAACGTCGAAATTTGTTACAAGAATGTGTGGGGGATTGTCTATGACGCCTCTTCTTTCTTCAAGTCCCGTATCCCCATCAAAGACTCCTGCTTTGATTCCGATCTTGCTTGCAAAATTCTCTATCTTGTGGTGTTGGTCCCGTGCAAGCGCCTTTGTTGGATATACAAAAATCGCAAAAACACTCCCTTTGATCCCTTCTTTCATTATTTTTTGAATCACAGGTATCAAAAATGCTTCGGTTTTTCCAGAAGCTGTCGGTGCTTCAATGACGACGTTCTTGCCAAACAGAATGTTTGAAATAGAATCCTCCTGAAACCTGTAAAACTGACCAATTCCCAGATCAATTAGATGCTTTGTAATGCCGTCTTCTAGTCCGAAATCTTCAGTCTTGCTGCCCATTTTGGGCTCAAGATTCTTCAATACTCTGTATTCTGCGATATAGTCTTTCCTAGAATAAAGTATCCCCTCAGTAACCGTGTCCGGGTTCTTTTCTCCAATCAAACTCTTGATTTCGCCTTCTGTCCTGACGATTCCCTCATCTGCGAGGTGCTCCCCTAGTCCTTTTTCATGAACCAGTCCTTGATCGTATCTTGTCAAAAATTCCAAAAACACCTCGTCGGGATTCTTGGCAAATTCCAAAATATCTGCTATCCCGCATTGGCTACAGGAGACGTGCATTCTTTTGTTGAATGTCTTTTGAATTTCAATTTTTGATTTGCATTTGGGACATGAAAACTTCAAGATCTATTTACCATGAGTCGGTTACTGATTTATGGTTTCAGGATGAGTGTACGGTTTTTCAATGGTGCATATCAAAGAATGCCGTGCTCTGCACATTTGATGGTGCGGGGTTTGTGAGCCGATCACATTATGAAAATACCGGTCCGGTGTGGCAACTAAAAATTTGTAACTTACCATCGTCTTTACGCTTGCAAAAACGATAAAAACCAAAAATTCTATCCCTCCCCCCACAAGATTCAAGACAGATGAAGAAACAAAATGATCGCATGCATTATCGCAATAAAGAATGTGCATGTTGGGCCTCAGGATGGGTGTCCGGCAGGATCTGGTAAGACGGAAAACTTCTGAATTAGTCGAAAAATTACCGACGCGTTCTGGCAAAAAAGGTGTTGTTTTAGATCCCTTGCAGATTCGGGCAAGTCACAGCTGTCTGCAAATCCTTGAGGTGCCAATTCCGCGGCCTTGAAATTGTTTCTGACTTTTGCATATTCATCAAAAATTGCTCAGGCAAGGACTTGCACCGAACTAAAAAACCAGGGTGACTTATTTTGTTTCATGCTCGTCAATTCTCTTTTGGCCGATTTTATTGGCAATGTTCTCTCTTAATTCGCCGTCGGATTTTTCTTCTGTTGTGATTCCGATAGATTTTGCAATCATTTCTAATTTCTCTCTTTCAGATTCTACCGGACCTGAAATCTTGGGCGCTTCTTCTGTTACGACTCTCATGTGTTCCTGCACGTTATTTTTCGCTTTGTTGTATTCATTAACGGCTTTGCCGAGTTTTTTTGCGGTACTTGGGAGTTTGCCTGTTCCCAAAATTAAGACTATGGCAACAAAAATTATGATTATCCATTCGCTACCAGCTATGCTTAACGAATGATCGATCATGTCTCACAAGTGATCCTGTTTGAAATTAAACGTACTGATTCGTGTTGTGCCTGACCAAGTCTAATCTGTGAGACTCAAATGGGATCTCCGCCCGTCGATTCAAAGAAACTTTGATCCATAAGATCTCATGAAAATAATTGGCGCAACGGTAGGCCACTTTGCATGTTGAATCAAAGTGATCAAGTGTTGTTCAGACGTTTAAGCGATCGATGCAACTGTCAACACTCCTGCAGGAGGTGTGACAGTTGCCGCAATCAAGAAGTATTGGATTGGCAGCGTTGCTACATTTTAGCATGTTCACAGCAGGCTACCGGTTCTACTCCATGTCAGTCCCCGGCAAGGATTGATTGCCCGTACACAAACGATCCACTGCATGGCGATATCTTAGATTGCACTGCAAATACCATTTGCACGCGAAGAATCGCCATCTGACGATGGCCTTGCCGGTTTGTGATGTGTCTGTTATGCACACACAAAAAAATGTGGAACTCCTACCCCTGAATTCTTTGTGGTTCCAGCTTTTTTCTGGAAATAATTGCCAGGATCGTAACTCCTATCCCTATCATACAAAATAGGATGTATGGTGACTGATTACCAAGCGATTGCGTGATCGGTCCCCCTATGGCAGGCCCTATTGCCCACCCCATTCCAAAGACAGTTTCGTATGCTCCAATAATTTTGCCTGAAACCTCCCTTCGAGTCTTGCTTAAAATAATTTCTAGAGTTAATGGGAAAAATATGCTAAATCCAAATCCCATAAGAACCATCGCCGCCGAATAAACCAAGATTGAACCTCCGACTACAGATACTGCCAACCCAGTACAGACTGCAATCGTTGCAGCTATCAGCGTCCGGCTAGTTTTTCGCGCAAACTTTCCAGATAATGCAAGCGAAATCACTCTTGAGATTCCAAAGACAAAGTACAGATACAAAATATCAGTATCTGTCATTCCGTTATCATCTAGAAACGCAGGATAAATTGTCAGGATTATTCCAAATGATGAGGTGCAAAAAATCAACAAAATTATGACCTCTGGAAATCTCTTCATCTCCTTTATTGAAGAAAGTAAAAATTTTTCATGGTGCTGGTCCTTTTTGCCTTTCTTTGAGGCCAATATCGACGTAATAACTGCTACAACTAATATGAACGCCGTAATCTGAAACAGGACTCTATACGTAATGTCCAATCCTTCTAAAAATACGGTTCCAAGCAATGGACCTACCATAAAACCGATCACAAAAAACATCGTAAACCATGAAATGTTCTTTACCCGGTTTTTTTCAGTACTTTCATTTGATATGATAGCTTCGCATGGGGGCCAAAAGAAGGCATGCGCTACTCCCGTTAAAATTCTAAATCCCATAATCTCCGGCACTGTCTGTGCGATTGACAGAAGATAGATGGAAGCTGAATTGATCACCGTTCCAAATGCCAAAAGATGCCCGTTGTTGAATCTATCAAGCAATACCCCTACAAACAACGGAATGAACATATACGGAATAAAATTCGTTAATCCGATCAGCCCAAGCCCCGAGTATGATGCACCAATGGCATTTTTTGCAAATACCGGCAGAATTGGCCCATGAAGCCCATAGGATATCCCAATGATTAGTCCAGTGACGTTTACTAGGATTAGGATGCTGTTCATTTGTATGCTGCAACCATTATTGCCCCACCCATTAGATCCTTCTCAAACTCTACTCGGGAGAATTTTTCAAGCAATAACTCTTCTATTCTTTTATTTTGTGGCCATCTCTTAAATGTACCATACAGCATTCCGAATTTTAATCCTAATTTACCTCCTGCCAAAAATGCAAGAATTGGCAGAATGCATCTGAGATAAAACGCAACGCCGGTCCTGATGAATCCTTCGTCAGGTTTCCCCAAGTCGACGATTACAAACCGCCCGCCCTCTTTTAGAACCCGGTGAATCTCCGAGATTGCCATCTGTAAATTTATTGCATCCCTTAAGGAGTAGCCACAAAGAACCGCATCAAATTCCTTGTCCCTAAATGGAATGTGCTCAAAAACCCCGCTTGCCATATCCGGCGTTTTCTCAAAATACGTGCCTGTGCTCTTTAGCATCGACACAAGAGGATCATACAGTGTAATGAAAATTTTTCCATCAGTCAATCTTAGGGCAGTTTTTGACATGTTGCCAAATCCTGATCCTGCATCAAGTATCCTGTTTCCTGGGTGCACTCTGTTTGAGATTCCCCTGTTTCGGTGTTCTGCATCCTTTCCCAGCGAAATAACTGAATTGACCTTATCGTAGACCGGAATGATCTCTCTTAGTACTTGTATGACTTCGGCCCAGTAGATGCTTCCTAAACCCATTCTTACTATCCCCTAGCATATGAAAATTCTTCAAATTAATTTTTTGTTCAAGGTGCAAACCTTGAGTGATTTTTAGAATATCTCCGCAAATCCGATTCTGAAACCCTCTCAAACATCTTTGATTTGCCGGTAATCCTTGCCATCTTAACGTGATTGATCTCATCTTTCTGTTCTGCCTTGATGTTGATTGATGCAATTGCCAGAGCAGCCGCATCCTCTAAACTCATATCTGCATTGTAATGTTTTTCTAAAAATGAATTGACATCATCAGAACCTGCCCCTATTGCTATTGCCGCATATTGAACATATGTTCCACTTGGGTCAGTAACATAGATTGATCTTCCTTTTTGATCAATTCCCGCAATGATTAGTGCAACACCGTTTGGACGAACTCCGGAATACTGCGTAAATTGATGGGATTGATCTGCCAAGTGTTTTGCAATCGTTGCAACTTCGACAGACTCGTCATAAGTCATTCTGCTTCCCTGAGAAAAGAACCTTGCACTATCAACTTGGACTCTTGCATCAGGGATGTACCCTGCTGCAGCAACTCCAATGTGATAGTCGACTTGGAAAATTTTCTGAGTAACATCTGTTGATTGCAATGTTCTTGGCTTTTCTTCAACTGCCATGATGACACCGTCTTTACTGATGATTCCGATTGCCAATGTCCCCCTCTTGACAGTCTCAATGGCGTATTCTACTTGGTAGATTCTGCCATCTGGAGAATACATTGTAGGGGTCATATCGTATCCGCGTGATGCCATCATGATATGTCGAGTCGATTATCAGTCAATTTAAGGGTAATTATCCAGCAGATCATGTGATATGGGCCGAATATGGAAATAGAGTTTTAAGTGAAAACGACATGCTTTTGATCAGAGGATATGACCAACCAACTCTTAGAATTCAGGGAGATCTTAAAATCAAGGCCATCCAATGAGCGTAAAGTCGACAAGCACGCAAGGAAACTCTTGCTGTATCTCTTTACAAGTACTAGGGGCAGCTTTACGCGATTACGCATAATCATGCATCTACTAGACAAGCCCTACAATACTCACCAACTTGCTCAAGACCTTGATTTGGACTACAAGGCAGTCCAACATCATATGATGGTCCTTGAGAAAAACAATCTGGTATCTAGGATCGGCAAAAAGTATGGCGCAATCTTTTATCTGTCAAATTTTCTAGAGGTAAACATCTCTGCTTTAGATGAGGCCATCGAAAGACTGGACAGAAAATTAAACCACAAGAAAGTGTATCTCTGATACTCAGATCCCACATTTTGTAATACGCACCAGATCCCGCCCCAACCAAACTTATATAATCCAAGATCTCATAACACGATCACCTTGGCAAAGTCAGATCCATTTGCAAATGCGACAAAACAGGTCAATGATGCATGTGATGTTCTTGGAATCAAAGACAAAGAATTACGAAACTACTTGGCACTGCCAAACAAAGTTTTGAGGGTAAAAATTCCAGTAAAAATGGATAACGGAAAAATTAGAGTCTTTACGGGATTTAGAAGTCAGCACAACAATGACCGAGGTCCGTACAAAGGTGGCATACGCTACTTTGATCCCGAAGGCGGAGT
This sequence comes from Candidatus Nitrosopumilus sp., assembly GCA_007571135.1. Lineage (GTDB taxonomy): Archaea > Thermoproteota > Nitrososphaeria > Nitrososphaerales > Nitrosopumilaceae > Nitrosopumilus. The sequence goes on from RKRY01000067.1 coordinate 7,438, forward strand.
TGAATATATGGAACGAGAAGTCATGGCGCTTTCATCGTGGATGACATGGAAATGTGCAATTGTCGATGTCCCTCTTGGCGGGGGTAAGGGAGCTATCTATGTCAATCCAAAAACAGAAAAACTCAGTGAAGGCGAACTTGAGAGATTAACTAGGGGTTTTGCATACAAAATTTCTGAAATTATCGGACCGGAAAAAGACATTCCTGCACCTGACGTTTACACAACGGGACGAGAGATGACACAAATCATGGACACCTTTGGCAAATTAAACGGTAACAAGCATTCCCCCGGTGTGATCACTGGCAAACCAATCTCCATGGGAGGCTCCCTTGCAAGAAATGTCGCAACTGGCCTTGGTACTGCTTACACCGTCAGAGAAGCGGCAAAAACTCTAAAAGTCGCATTAAAAGGTGCGACAGTTGTATTACAGGGATTTGGAAATGCGTCCACCTTTGCCGGTGAGTACCTAGAAAAGATGGGAGCAAAAGTAATTGCAGTCAGTGATTCTAAGGGCTCCATCTCAATTCCAAAAGGGGAAAAGGTAAGCAAAATTCTAGAACACAAACAGAAGAAAGGATCCGTAGTTGGACTATCAGGAAGCAAAAGGATCTCAACTGAAGAACTGCTTACAACAAAATGCGATGTCCTAGTTCCAGGCGCACTTGAAAATCAAATTACTGCAAAGATTGCAAAGAATCTGAAATGTAAGATTATTGCCGAAGCTGCAAATGGACCAACATTACCTGAAGCAGACCCGATAATTTATAAAAAGAAGATTCTAGTCGTTCCCGACATCCTGGCCAACTCTGGCGGAGTGTGCATCTCTTATTTGGAGTGGGTGCAAAATAACATGGGATACTATTGGACCTTTGATGAAGTTGCAAGCAAGATGGAAAAGAACATCACCAAAGGATTCAAAGACGCATATGCATTATCCAAAAAGCACAAAATTGACATGAGAAAAGCCAGTATGGTTCTGGCTGTGGGACGAGTTCTTGAAGCCTTTGACCAGAAGGGCATCTGGCCATAATCGTAGGCAGGATAATGCTTGTAACAGACAGGTAGCTGTTCAATGGGCATGTGCTAGCAGTTAATGGCCTCTTACGCACAGGCAAGACGTAATTTTGTAACCGGTCAAGACACATGAGGGAATTTGTAAAAAATGAGAGTTCATAGATTGCATACTGTATATTTTTCAATAATTTGATAAATCTTGCATAATTTGTTGAAATTGTCAAAACTGACTTGACCGATTACGTAATTTCTGTATGATGCAAGTTTGTCACATCACTGCAAAAAATTCAGATTGCAATGCATCTGACACAAATTCCACAAGAACCCATCAGAAAAAGATGGAAATATAATCATGTACAATTAGTGTGTTGCACAACTTGTTTTTCAAAGCCACCTTTAGCCTAGATTGTCCTAATCTATGCATGATTATGTAACAACATAGTACAATGGAAAATATTATTTTCTAGAGTGACTGACAGAAACCATGAATGATTTGACTGAATTAATGAATTACACATATGGCTTATGTGAGGACGGATATTACGAAAATGCGGTAGAATATTTTGATACAATCTTGGTAAAAAGCCCCCAAAACACTACCATTTTGATTGACAAGGGAATCACGTTACAGAGTTTAGAAAGATATGAGGAATCAATTCAATGCTTTAAGCAAGCCTTGGAAATCGACTCTGATAACGTACATGCCTGGACAAATATGGGAATTTCAAACCACTGTCTGGCAAGATACGTCAAAGCAATAGATTGCTATGATGAGGCATTGAAGATTGACAGTCAATCGGCACAAATCCTAACGTATAAGGGATTGTCACTTGGTGAGATGGACAGACTCGAGGCGGCCATGTGGCATTTTGATAAAGCAGTGGAGACAGACAAGGACTATGATCTGGCCGTAATTAGCAAGAAGACGGCCTTGAATTACTTCAATAAGCGCAAAGACT
>RKRY01000028.1 GCA_007571135.1 Candidatus Nitrosopumilus sp.
TTATGCAACATGCTACCATACGCGACTGGCTGGGACGGGCAGTAAGGAACGGCCTTGGCGGCACATACGACGAGACAGTGTTGGGCGCGTCGTGCAAGCTCACGCCAGGTAATCGATCAAGTCAGCTTTGACAATTTCAACTAATCATGCAAAATCTAGCAAGTTATTGAAAAATATACAGCATGTAATCTATGAACTGTGATTTTTACAAGTTCTTTCATGTGACTTGGCAGGTTACCGTGCAGAGGGCTTTTTCTTGAAATTTATTTTGGTATTTTTTGCACGCGTATTGTTCATTCCTGCTTATCTGTGCTTTCTGTCAGATACTTGTCAACATCAATTGCCGCCATGCAGCCATAACCTGCCGCAGTGACTGCCTGCCTGTAACTTCTGTCATGAACGTCTCCGGCTGCAAAGACCCCTTCAACACTGGTGTGTGTTTTGCTTTGTAACATAACATATCCTTCCTCGTCTAAATCAATCTGATTTTTAAATAGCGTCGTGTTTGGCTCGTGGCCGATTGCTACAAACAATCCCCCAACATCCAGAGTCAATTCCTCTCCTGTTTTTAGATTTTTCAGTATTGCCTGTTGCATCTTTTGATCACCTTTAATGTCCGTTACTGTCGTATTCCAATGGAATGTTATTTTTGGATTGTTCAGTGCTCTTTCTTGCATGATTTTGCTTGCACGAAGTTCATCCCTTCTGTGGACTAGATGGACGGTGGTGGCAAACTTGGTGAGAAACGTTGCTTCCTCAACAGCAGAATCCCCACCTCCGACTACAATTAATTCTTGATTTCTAAAGAATGGTCCATCACATGTTGCGCAATACGATACGCCCCTCCCCTTAAATGTCTCCTCGCCTTCCAGTCCCAACTTTCGGGGGTTTGCCCCGGTTGCAATGATGACTGCCCTGCCCTCGTATTCTTCAGATGCAGTCAGGACCTTCAGAGGCCTTCTCCTAAAATCCACATCTACGGCCTCGTCATCGACTACCGTCGTACCCATTCTTTGACACTGCTTTCTTATGTCCATCATCAAATCCGGACCCATGATGCCATTTTCAAATCCAGGATAGTTTTCAACCTCAGTTGTGTTTACCAGTTGGCCTCCCGGCAGTATTCCGGATAAAATCAAAGTGTCATATCCTGCCCTAGAACAGTAAATTCCAGATGTGTACCCGGACGGGCCAGCCCCAATGATTATTACGTCAAATTGTGTCTTCTTTTTATCCGGCATTTTTGAGCCGTCAGGATTAGTGCCAGTATTGTTTGTTTCAAGAACTGTCGCACCTGCCGCGTCTGTTGCCATCATAATGTCTTATTCATACTCCCCAATAATTTAAGTGAATGTGTAGTTACGGACGTGTTTATCGGGAATTTCCCATCAACCAGAAATGCAACTGGATTTGCAAGCAATGTAAAAACAGATTGATCCTGTTGTAATTTGCACGCAGTCAGAACGGCAAAAGGTGACAACCCTCTTGAAAGCACTTGAAACTTGCATGAATTCAAAAAATCCGCCATGGCTGGAAAACAAGCCTAAAGAAATTTTTCTAATTTGTTTTTATGGTTCTTGCAAAACGCAGAGTTTGTTAGTTGTGATTCGAAAAGATCCTTTTGCCAATGTGCATTAAATAGCCTGCAGTTTTTATCTTCGCAAAATGCTTCCCCTGTCTCTACATAAAATATCACCTGCGACAGATAGCCTTCGACGATTTTTTCCAGTCTGTTATCGTGGTATTCTAGAAATTGGCCCTTATACCTGTCTTTGATCTCCTTTATTCTTGCTTTAGAAGCACATCCAAACAGTTCCATATAGTATCGCCTTGGCTTTGCAGGCGCCTCAACAATTCCAGTTGTAGATATTATAGATGGATTTGAGGCAATCAGAGCTCGTGCATGGTATCTGAAATCATCACCCATGTCTTCTTCAGAAAACGTTGCAGTAAGCTTGTTTGTAAAAATTATGTGCAACGTGTCTAGATTCTCTTCCCCGATTGATTTTGAGATAATTTGCTGCAATTCATACCCATCATAAAGAAAAGCCCTGCCATCTTCTGACGTGTCCTTATTTGACTTTTCTATTTCAATCTCATTCTTGTTTGGAGAATGCTCCTTAAACGGTTTTTTCAAGTCGAAAATTCGTTTGCCTGCAATTTTTTTATAATCGTCATCTTGCAACTTTTCGAAAAAATTAGTTCGGATCTCTACTTTTAAACCAAAAACCAATTCCAGGAATTTTTTTTGATTAAGAATTCCTATTTCTGGGACCGTTGGTTCATCATATAAAACCACCTTACGGAGTCTCACACATACGACTGTGTATCCATTGCTTATCTTTCTAACTCTTTGATCTTTTCTGCTGTTATCTCTGCTGCCCTTTTGCCTGAGAATAACATTGAACCGAAGGTCGGTCCCATTCGAGCTAATCCGTGAGTTTCGGTGACAGACATTCCTGCTGCAATTAGTCCCGGATACACTTCACCAGTTTTATGGACTACGTGTTCCTCGCCGTCATTTACATACATTGGTTCCATGCCTTTCCATTCTGACAGTCCGCGGTCTACCAGTCTTTTTACCGCAACTGAATCGTGTCCTGAGGCATCAATGATCACCTTGGCTTCAAAGGCGACCGGATCTACGCATGTAATGTTTCGCGGCAATGCCGAAACAGGCATCCAGTTTACAACAACTCCTGCCACCCTCCTGTTCTTTAGGACCAGATCATCGAATTTTGTGAGTTGCAAAAATTTCACGCCCGCGTCACATGCGCCTGCAATTAACTTTGAAACCGCATGCGGTCCAGATGTTATGTATAATCCGTCTTGGACTTTTTTGTACGGAACGCCTAACTCGTCCCATATTTTTTGTGCCGGTTCCCTAACAGTAACCGGATTCATCATATACCCTCCCAGCCAATATCCTCCGCCAAGATAGTTGTTCTGTTCGATAACAAGAACTTTGAATCCTCTATTAGAGAGTTCCCTGCTTGCAGTCAGTCCTGCAGGGCCTGCGCCGATTATGATGACATCGGATTCTGCCCTGTCAATTAAAACGTCATGAAATTCATTTGCTATTGCACGTGTGATCTCAACTTCACGTGCATCTGCAAAGATCGTAGGGGATTGTTCTGCAATTTTTGCTTCCTGCATGCGTGTCTTTATGCCATTTACAATTAATACTTTGCCACAATAATTTTCAGGATTATGCAGCACCACACGTTACAGTTGTCATCCATCCAAATAGAGGAAAATTCTGCATTATCGTAAAAGATTACAGCCCAAATTATCCCGATATAAAAAATTTATAACCAAACTAAAAAGAATCTCTTTGTATTGAGGGTATCTGAACTAGACCAATCCATGTCCGGTCCTAAAAAACCAAAAATTGACTGGTCACGCATGGAAGAGGCAGATAATTTCGCAAAAACTGTAAAACTATTCCGTCAGGGAAAATACGACGATGATAGCTTTAGACGGTTTAGACTCCAACACGGGGCATATGGCACTAGAATGACCGGCGACTATGCCATGGTCCGTATCAAACTTCCTGCAGGCGAGGTGTATCCACACCAACTTGAAAGAATAGCCCAATTAAGCGAACAATACTCTATTGGCAGCGCTCACTTTTCTACAAGGGAAAACGTTCAGCTCCACTGGGTAATCTTAGAAGATGTCTCTGAAATTCTCCGTGCATTGGCAGAAGTAGGACTGACTTCCAGAGAGGCCTGTGGAAATTCTATCAGGAATGTAATGTGCAGTCCAATGTCCGGAGTTTGTAAAGATGAGGAGTTTGACGCAACTCCTTATGCACTTGCAACTGCAAGGTTTTTCTTGAGAAACCCAATGGCACAGAATTTGCCACGAAAATTCAAGTTCAATTTTACATGTTGTGAAAAACACGGGATGGCCAGAATTGTCGATGTCGGCCTAATCCCCCAAATCAGAGAGGTTGACGGCAGGAAACAGCGCGGATTCAAAATTTTCCTCGGTGGCGGTTTGGGAAACAAATCCTACGTCGGACATCAGTTAGAGGACTTTACCCTTGAGGAGGATCTGCTTTATACGTCAATGGCAGTCATACGCCTGTTTGATAGAATGGGTGATAGAAAAAATATGGCACGAAATAGAATGCGTTATCTTGTTCACGATATGGGTTGGGATAAATTCCAAAACCTAGTGTTAAAAGAGAGGGCAATCGTCAGGGCAACCCAATCAGTTGTGACACATCTGGATGTCGACAAGATGCCTGACGAGATTAGGCGGCCAATTAGAATTTCTGATCAAGGCGGTTCTGCAACTCCTGACGGATATGCAAGATGGTTAAAAACAGATACCGAAAAACAAAAGCAGTCAGGATATCGTTCCGTATTCATAACTTTGGAGGCAGGAGATATCACTGCAAATCAGCTTAAGGCCCTGGCAGGAATGATTGGTGATTTTTCTGCAGAGGGAAAGGCCCGTACCGGCTTTACCCAAAATATTGCTCTAAGATACGTGCACGAGGATGACTTGCCTCTGCTGTACTCCAAACTCCTTGAAGTAGGACTGGCAAGGTCAGGAGCACTTACCATGGCCGTTCCTATCGGCTGCTCTGGCACTACATCATGTAATCTTGCATTAACAAATTCACACCGTTTGGCAAAAGAGATTCAAAGAAAGTTCTTAGAGCTCAAATATGACGAGGATGACGATTTGAGGGATTCTTCAATTAAGATCAGTGGATGTCCAAACTCCTGCGGCCAGCATGGAATTGCAACCATTGGATTCTTTGGCGGGGGCGCCAGAGTAGGAAAAGACATGTATGCAAACTACCAGATGCTCTTGGGCGGACGTTCTGACGGCGAAGCAAGACTAGGAGACACATGTTTGCGTGTTCCAGCAAAGCGTGTCATTCCGGTGATAATAAAAGTAATTGAACTGTTTAAGGCAAACAAAAAACCAGATGATGATCTGAAGAGTTGGATTCATAGGATTGTTAACAGTAGTGGTGATACCGAGATTAAGACGGTGGCTGACATCAAAAAAGCTGTTGGACCATTAACGATTCCTCCAACCAAAGAAGAGGATCCTGATTTCTATCTGGATTATGGCAGTGATGCTAGCTACCATACAAAAACCGGCAAGGGTGAATGTGCCGCTTGACGGATTCTTGTAAGATCACGACGGACACTGATTCTTTGCGCTCTGAGATCAGGGACAAGAGTGTCAGGGTCGTCGATGTCAGACGCAGGGACGACTACAGGCAAGATCACATTCCATCCTCTGTGAATCTTCCACTGGCAGATCTGTTGTCTGACGACAGTCCGGAACGCGTCCAAAAATTAATCCAGTCATTGGGAATTGATGACGAGACCAGCGTTGTCGTTTACGATGACACGTTTGGAGCACTGGCATCCAGAGTTGCCTGGACCCTAGAATATCTCGGTCACTCGGACGTTACGTTGTTAGATACTACTTACAGTAACTGGAAGTCACTGGGTTTGGAGCATGATTCTGATGTGCCCGAAGTCCACAACAGGGGGCATTCGGTTAGCCTGCAACCGGGCATTTTGGCGACATCGGATTACCTTGAGAGTGCAAAAGAACGCGATGATGTGATTTTAATTGACAATCGTGAGAGGCTAAACTTTCTAGAGCAACATATTCCCGGCGCCATCAGTCTTCCATATCTAACACTGGCAAGCAGGGACAGAATTCTACGTCCAAAAGGAGAGATGAAGAGATTGCTTGAAAATCGTGGCATAACGGGCAGCTCTGAGATCATAACTTACTGTGGCAGTGTCGGAACCCTGTCAGGATTGGCGTATTACGCAATAAAATCCGCAGGTTTGCCTAATGCAAGACTGTACGTGCGCTCATTTAAAGAATGGAATAATCTTCAAAAGCCAACGGCAAAGCAGGAAGATGCAAGTTATTGGGACCTTTCTGCCGAGTGATTAAGAAATTTCATTTCGGAGTTTCTTAGTAATGGTCACTTCGATGTTTTCAAAAAGAACGATCATCTTTTCTTTGTTCTCAACCAGATAGTCAACCCCCCTGTCCTTTAGTCTAATTTTCCACAACCGGATTTCTCTATGTTCGTCAAAAAAGTTCTCAATCATCTGCTCGCCGGATTTTGCCGGATCAATGAACTCTTCGAATATTTTCATTGTCTTTTCTACGTCTTCTTCCTCAATTGATTCTTTGACTGATTGAATCGCACCGCCTAGTTCTTTGAGATTCTTTACAGGCTTTGGTAGTTTCTTTCTTGTAATTCCAAACAGGCCTCTCTTTTCTTTTCCCATTTTTTCTGCAACATTTGGTGCCAAATCATAAACCGGTATTCTGCTCAGCCCGTCTCGCTTTTCGTTTTGCACAATCAGACCCTTCTCCAACAGTTTCTTTAATGCATTTTCAGCATCTGCCTTATCCAAAAACGTCGTCCACACAATAGAACCGATAGTGTGATATCCCTGCCTGACTGATTCTAATACGACAACTTCGTGAATTCTTTTAAATCCGTCCTCAATTCTGACATTCACAAAGTCTTTGTCCCTGATTGATTTTCTTGCATTCTTTACATCAATCTCAATTGAACGTTTCAGAGCTTCAAGCGATTCCGGAACTTGGTTTAACAGGGAAAGAAAACAGGCCTTGTTGTACCATGCCATGTCATAAGTTGGGTCCGATTCTATTGCCTTTTCTACAGAATCCAGTGCTTTGGAATAATTATTCTGTTCATAGTGAACTAGGCCCTTAAGGTTCCAGGCTTCAGGATTTGTGACATCGATATCCAAGATTTTGTCGTATATCTTTAGCGCTGCGCCATGATCGTCTAAGTGGAAATTTGCATATCCTAGCTTCATCAGCGTTTCAACATTGTCAGGATCAATTCGTAATGCCTGCTCAAATACTACGACAGCCTCTTCAAGCTTTTCATCGGCCATCAGGTTGATGCCTTTTTTGTACAGTTTTTTCCGACTGTAATCAGAATCAACGAGGCTTTTGTCTTTAGGAATTGTCGCATCTGATTTTCTCCCTACTTTTTTCCCAGTCTTGTCTCTGGCCTGCATCCCCCTTCCAAACAGTCTCTTCATTAGCACAAAATGTAATTTAATCTAGATAAATACTATCCCTCACAGGATTGTACTTTCATGCGTAAAACGGGGGAATCTTTCGATCTAGCATGTTGCACAGCCTGCTTTTCAACGCCATCCTTGGCCAAGATCACCATAGTTTAGGCAGGGTTATGCAACATGCTATTGCGATCTAAATACAGAAATACTTGAAATATAAACAAACGGTGTGTCGTCTCAGTCTAGAATGAAAATCCAAGGGCAGGCACCATTCAAGCAATCAGGTGTCTACGAAGTGCAGATTGCCATTACTAAAAGCAGGCCCTCTGATGATGCCATTAAAACAAGGCAATTTCAGTCATTGTGGCAGGAAGATTACCATCTCAAGGTTAAAGATGGAACATTTGCCGAGACTCTTGGTTCTCCTGACAATCCCCTGCCACCGTCAATTGAAGATCATGATAGTATTTGGATAGTTGTAATGGATCTTTTCTCTACGTCAAACTCCGTATTTGAAGTACCGCTAGCAAGGCACGGAAAAGAGCCGAAGACTACACCAGTCACAAAACCCGAGACTGCCAAAGTCCCAAAACCTAAGAGAGTGGCAAAGACTGTTTTGTCACAAGGAGTTGCTGGTTATCCAGGTGAGAGAGGTCCGCCCGGAGAACAAGGGCCTCCCGGGGACAAGGGTCTCATGGGTCCTCCCGGACAGCAAGGTATTCCGGGGGCAAAAGGTCCTGAGGGTCCAAAAGGCCCTGTAGGCGACAAGGGTCCGACCGGCGACAAGGGTCCGACCGGCGACAAGGGTTTATCTGGAGAGAGGGGCACGATCGGCGACAAGGGAATTGCCGGCGACAAAGGTGACAAAGGTGACAAAGGAATCACAGGACCTCCCGGGGAGAAAGGAGAGAGGGGCCCGACCGGCACCATAGGCGATAAGGGTCCGACTGGATTGAAAGGTCCTACCGGGGAGAAAGGAGAGAGGGGCCCGACCGGTCCGCCTGGCGACAAAGGCATATCTGGTTTACGTGGACCTCCTGGAGAGAAAGGAGAGAAAGGTTCTGTAGGTCCGCCCGGTGAGAAAGGGTTGACCGGTCCTGTAGGTCCGCCCGGTGAGAAAGGCCCAACAGGACAGGCAGGTGTGCAAGGTGAGAAAGGAATTCAGGGTAGTCCTGGACCGATTGGAGAGAAAGGTCCTGTAGGTCCGCCAGGCGACAAGGGTTCTGTAGGTCCGCCCGGTCCAGTTGGAGAGAAAGGGTTGACCGGTCCTGTAGGTCCGCCCGGCGACAAGGGTCATGTAGGTCCGCCCGGTCCAGTTGGAGAAAAGGGGAATAAAGGTCCTGAAGGTCCAATCGGAGAGAAGGGGCCACAGGGGCCACAGGGCCCTGCCGGCTCCAAAGGTCTGACAGGCGTTCCAGGCCCACAGGGCGAGAAAGGCGACAAGGGTGTGACCGGTCCTGTAGGAGAGAAAGGGTTGACCGGTCCTGTAGGTCCGCCAGGTGAGAAGGGCACTGTAGGTCCTCAGGGGTCTCAAGGTGAAAGGGGTCCTGCAGGTCCAGCCGGAGAGAAGGGCCCACAGGGGCCACAGGGAATCCAGGGCCCACAGGGCGAGCGAGGTCCGACCGGTCCAATAGGTTCGATTGGTGAGCAAGGTCCTGTAGGTGAGCAAGGTCCTGTAGGTCCAGCCGGTCCAAGGGGCCCTCCGGGTCCGCCAGGAGAGAAAGGCCCCATGGGCGGAATACCTCCAGAACAAAAAGCAATCTTCAAAGAGTTGTTGGAAATTTTAACAAACAAAAACATTATCACAACAGAAGAACAAATCAAACTGATGAGTTATCTCTACTAGTTTTCAAAAAGCACTTTTAAAAATAATTCTAAATTTTCGTTGTGGGTTTATTTTTGCAAATAAATGTGCAGCCTAATTTGAGCAAAAATTTGAAAAAGGAAAACAATTCGCCATCAAGTGACGATTGTCAATTGGTTGACGAGACTATCGTCTTTTTGCAGTCTTTCTCTTCGGAGCTGCTTTTCGTTTAGCTGCAGTCTTTCTCTTCGGAGCTGCTTTTCGTTTAGCTGCAGTCTTTCTCTTCGGAGCTGCTTT
>RKRY01000133.1 GCA_007571135.1 Candidatus Nitrosopumilus sp.
TCCAAAGTTCGCTTTGTAACATTCCATCGGATTCACGTTCTACTAAAATATCACACACCTTATTTGTTAATCTTTCCATGTTGACTTTGTCAATTTGGAAATTTTCAATCTCCTCATCAGATAATTGCTCCTCTAATTCTTCTTCTAATGTTTTTTCAGCTTCTTTTTTGGACTCTTCGATTTCTTTTTTAGTCAATTTTTTCTCTTTTGCCGGTTTAGCTTTGGCCTCCTTTGCTTGCTTCTTTGCCGGTTTAGCTTTGGCCTCCTTTGCTTGCTTCTTTGCCGGTTTAGCTTTGGCCTCCTTTGCTTGCTTCTTTGCCGGCTTTTCTTCTACATCTTTGGCCTGCTTCTTTGCCGGCTTTTCTTCTACATCTTTGGCCTGCTTCTTTGCCGGTTTAGCTTTGGCCTCCTTTGCTTGCTTCTTTGCCTGCTTTTCTTCTACATCTTTGGCCTGCTTCTTTGCCGGTTTATTAGAATCTAAAATCTTCTTTTTCTTTTTTAATTCATCAAGTTCTGCTTTTATTTTTTCTGCTTTATCAATAACAGAATCATTTTTCTTTGCCATCAAATCACCCAACTTTTAAACTTAATTTAGTATGCTTCAACAACAATTTATTCCTATTTAACAGTAAATCTCTCAGAAGTAGTAGCCTTTAGTTGTTTTGAAACCATTTGAGCCTCAATCTTATAGGAGCCTGAAGAATCAATTATCTTAGAAAAACTGTCATCAATTGGAAGTGTATCACTTTTTCCCTTAAAACATTGTTCAAAGAATCCCCTTTGGGTAACGGCATCGCTTTGTCCGACAGGATGTATCGTTACATACAAATCACCACAATCAAAAGCCAAGTCAGTAACTCTGATTTCTACTTCAACAGGTTCGAAAGTAGAATATTGTTTGGAGAGTCCGATAATTTCAATAGACGAATCTTGGGAAACGGGTTTTGCCTCATGAGATGTGGGTTTTTTTTCATGTGGAACTGGCCACACATTCAGTCCTCGATCTGGTTTTTGAAGAATGTCAACTGTCACTGCCAAACCAAAAATTACGGAAAATATTACAGGTAAAACAAATATTGTAAAGACTCTCTTTGATTCCATTTGTTTTAGACTCTGTAATTCCCTTATATCTATTTAGTAAAAAGCGGCCATCGGAATAATCCAACACGCTTACAGAAATTTGGCCTGTAATTCTCTTCTTATATCTGTCTAGCAAAAAGCGTGGTTGCCTAGAACAGCAGAAACCAGCTACAAACACGATGTCAAATCTTCTGCATTTTCTGGTTTTCTGCGTACCGGTAGGCGGCTTCTGCCACGATCCCTTTACGTGCCGGAACAAAACGCAAGATGGTCAAGGCAGGCAGGAAGTAGGCAAGATAGCATTCATCCCTATCTGCAATGACAAACCATTGTCAGCACCATGAGAAGACCAAGTCCGGCTTTAATCTTGGATACAACTTTATCCTAATTGTTAGAATCCCGATATGAGAAGACCAAGTCCGGCTTTAATCTTGGATGCGACTACACATGCATCTGTAGTCTCTTTGACATCATACATTCCCTGCTCCGCATCTTTTTTTTTGCATGCATTGGCTCCCAAATCCTTCAACCTGCATTCTGTCATGGGCTGGCATAATCCACTGATCAAAACGCGTGCCAGTGAGGTTCTTATGATCTATAAGTTTAACGCTAATTTTCTGGCAGAAATTCTAGGCAATCCGTCAAAAGTGGTTTTTGGGATCAATATGACGAATGAGTTAAATCGTAGCCGGCTAAATATCGCTAGATGCGACTTAGAAAATTCAGAGTTAGAGCATATCGTTGCATTCATGATTCTGGAGAAATTAATGTGGGAGATCTAGCTGCCTTTGTAGGAAGAAATGAAAGCGGAAAAACCACCATTCTGCAAGCACTAACTTTGCTGAATCGAGATGAACAGGTTTCCGAATTAGATCTCTGTGACGAGATGAACGAGGAGTTAAAAGAAGAGATACGACTTGCCGAAGGAGAGTTTAACCTCGGCCAACATGAAATAGAACTACTCAAGGAAAAGTTTCCAGGATTGCCAGAAATAAAAAAGATCACACTGTACCGAACAAATCAAAATCCAAAGGTCCAATACGAATTTGATGAGATTGAATTGAGAGAAGACAACGACGAGGGATTAAATTCTTGGGAAAATTTCTCAAAACAGATTCTGGAATTTCTTGACATCTTGCCAAACCACCTAAGAATCCAAATAGACACGAAATTCTTTGACGGTCCTGCTCCTAAAACCCAAGAATTATTTGACAGTGGCATGGCAGAGTTTAGCAATCAATTTCATGTAATCGCGATTCAAGAGCCAAAAGTGGTAGAAGAATGGGAAAAGATCTACGAAAACCCTGAAAATCAATTTACAAATTTACTGACAGGTGAGAGTGAAAAATCAGCATTACAGAACTTTATCTCTTCAGAGTTGCATCCAAGATTTGTATATTTTTCTGATTACAAAAAAATCTACGGGAATATCAATCTAAATGAATACGTTATAGAAGAAAAGGGAGGTCGCCCAGACTCCATTGAATTCATTGAGGAGTTTGACAAGGCCGAGACCGTTCGAAATCTCTTCTATTTGGCAGAATTGGATATGAAGGAGTTAGAGGGGGTCAAAGAAAGCCCATCCAAATGTATCAAACTACTCAACGCGGCAAGCAATCGACTAACCCGCAAATTGAATCCGGCATGGAAGGGGGATCCAATCCATGTCGACTTGCGGTACAACCCGGGCAACATAATGAGCGTAGTAATTTCAGACGTACACAAAGATGGAACAATCACAAATACGGGACTGCTCAATAGGCGGGCAGAAGGCTTCAAATGGACATTTTCATTTATCGTTAATTTTGCCGCAGAAACACAAAGAGCAGAGCTTAAAGAAGCAATACTGCTTTTAGACGAACCGGCAAGGAACTTGCACCCTACACAACAGATGGGGATCTCAGACTTGCTAAGCGATCTTGCAGGGTCAAATCAAGTCTTGTACGCGACACACTCGCCATTTATGATATTTGATTATACGCCGGGAAACTTGCTGGTAGTAGAATTAGACAAGAGGAAACATCTCAGTAGAATCTTTTATGATTACTGGAATGCAGATGACAAGACATTGACTCCGATCCTGTACGGACTGTGTAGGGGACAGGTGGATTCTATCGTGGACCGAGAGATTGGAACCAACTCCAGGCCGATCATAATCGTCGAAACGATGTCAGATTCGATGTATCTTAACGCATTTGACAAGTTCCTACAAGACCCGAACATCTCAATGAATCCGTTAAACGTAGTTGCTGCATACAACAAAAACTCAGTTATGCCCCTGGCAATCTTTTACAGAAATCACGGATACAAAACGTTTGTCTTATTAGACAATTCTGAAGAATCAAAGCAGATTTCGGCCCAGCTAGTATCAAACGAATTTTTACCCGTACAGGCAATCTTCTTTGAGAGGGAGGGCAAAAAATTAGAATCAATTGAGGATTATATCGTTTTAGATGATTATTTGCATGCAGTCAATCAGACATATGAGATCAAATTACGTCATGAAGGGTTTTCCAATCTTACACCCCAAGACATGTCAAGTAAAGGAAGCAGAGGCATGGTTAGCGGGCTCAGAAAGATCTGGGCCGAACACAGAGAAGACGGTTGGGGGGAATTTGACAATGAAGAAATTACTAGATACATCTGTGAAAAAATCACATTAGAAGAAACAAGTTTCCTATCAGATAGGACAAAAGACCAATTCAGGTCATTATACCGATTGATAGCTGAGAGAATAAGGCAGTATCAGAATGTGGCTACAAAACCGGATCTTGACAGATTTCAGAAGGCTAAGGCTTGAGATTAATCAGGCTGCCAATAGAAAATGCCAAACCAGGCGAGATGACAAAATGGAAAAAAATTCTTTAAGGTTTAAGTGAGAGATGAGCAGACTGATGAATATGACAAAGTCCTCGATGAGAGGAGTCTTCCTTTCAGCCGTCTTAATTTTTTCAGTTGCCATGTTAACTGCAATTCCACAAGACGTACTGGCCAATGAAGTCAGTGTCACAAGTGTCGCATTAGACGAAACGACAATCATTGAATTGTCAAACAATTCAAATGAAGATGTTAATACATTTAGGATCTGGCTTGGCGCAAACGCTTCGTTCATGTCGTTGAAAACGGAGATCGGATGGGTGGGAGAAAAGACACCGCAAGGAGTTATAATTTTTACATCATCAGAGGCAATCAAACCGGGAGAATCTGTAAAGTTTGGAGTCAAAACAGACAAAGCAAAGCCTGGCATTAATTGGAAAGCACTAGATGACGGCGACAGGCAGATAAAGACGGGCAAAGTCCTCCCAAGGGAACTGCCAGGCGTTGCAAAAGATCCAACACAATCAAACGCAAATAGTGATCAAAGTGCCGACGATCAAGAAGAGGCAGTAACTGCAGAATCTACGTTTAGAATTGTTCCTGAAAAACCCAACATAGGCTCCTCAATTAGGATAACAGGCGACAAATTCGGACCGTCACAAAATTTTGATTTCTACATAAACTCAAAGAAGATCGGAAGTTTTCTCACCGATGAGAATGGTTATTTTATGACGACAATGAAGATTCCAGATGATCAAAAAGCAGACAGAGTGGATTTCAAAGTACGAAGCGAGAAAGGCGAAGAAAAGAAGATCAGCCTAAGAATCGGAGAGCCAAAGGATAGGATTCCTGAATCTGATAACATCCGATTGACAATTCAGGGGATACCTAACGTTATTTACAGGGGAGAATTTTTAGAGGCGTTTGGAACAGGGCAACCCGGAGGGGTGATTACCGGTGAAATTACAAACTCTGATGGAGAGATTATCAACTCACGTACTGCAGAGATTGACAGCAAGGGACACTGGGAATTTGAACCAATCATAATGCCGTTAGATACGCCGTTTGGCAAGTATGACGTCACTATCACAGACGGCAGAGACAGCATTCGAAAGCAATGGAACGTAGAATCAGACAAGGTAATCTTGGTCACTCCAAACAAATTAAGATATGATGTCGGAGAAGTGATGACTTTTAGTGGGACTGCCTTGGCCAACACGCCAATTGAATTCATTGTGGAGAATCCATTAGGCAAGGATATTCATTCAGACATAATCGAAGTTGGTGATTCGGGCTTTGTTCAGTTTGAATTCCCCACAACCCCAACAACAATCGAAGGAACGTACACCATAATTGCAACACAGGGAAGCGACAAAGAGTTTATTTTTGCAGGAGTGGGACAATTGCCTGATATCCCGGTCAATTTAGAGTTTGATCAGCTAAACTACAAGGCAGGAGACATTGCCGAGATCTCACTTACGGGACGGGCATCAGAGGTAATCAGCCTATTGATAATCAATCCATCGGACAATCCGGTAGGCGATGCAGAGTCGATAACACTTCAGCCTGACGGAAGGGGTACGTACTTTCTTGATTTAGACGGATATGCGTCAGGCGTGTATACTGCCGTAATTAGCAAGGGAAGCGCGCAGAGTACCGAGATATTTACTGTGGGACTTCAAACCGGTTCGGGGGAAATCAAAGTAAACACGACAAAGCTGGATTATCTTCCAGGCGACTCGCTGCTTATCTTGGGAGATACGAGCCCCAACGCTTTGCTTACGGTGACCCTGACTGCTCCGGACGGACATGAAGTAAAAATCAAGGAGACGTTTTCTGACAAAAACGGAAAGATCTCGGATAGTTCATTTAGAATTCCATCTGAGGCAACTCCAGGGACATGGACCATTAATGTAAAAAGTGGCTCCAACTTTGCCAACATCGCAATCAAAGTCCTCGCCATCGCCACCGAAGGAATGATAATTCATACGTCAGAAGGCCCCAAAGTACCGGGAGCTGGAGAGACCATCAACATTGAGATTGCAGGAGCAAGACAGACAGTCCAAATAGAGATTGTAGCCGAGGATGGAAAAATAATTGCCAAACTAGAGTCCCAAGCATCTGCTCATGGTGAGATACGCCAGCCATGGATAATTCCCGATGACATGGAACCTGGAACGTATACGATAAATGCCAAAGATGCGTTTAACTCTGCTGAGACAACGTTTGTTGTAGAATAATTTCAAACAATTTTATTCAAGGTAACGTTTGCAATAACAATGAATCTGAAAGACAGGATTGCCGGCTATCCAAACTTTCCAAAAAAAGGAATCCTGTTCCGAGATTTCAGCCCTATATTAAAAGATCCATCTGCCTTGTCGTACGTAGCAGACGAGTTTGCAAGATATTTTCATCCAAAGGACATAGACGTTTTTGCAGGAATTGAATCAAGAGGATTCATTTTAGCATGCGTCTTGGCTACGAGGTACAATAAAGGAATGGTGATGATCAGAAAGGCAGGGAAACTTCCTGGAAAAACAGCGAAACTCTCTTACACGATCGAATATGGAAAAGACGCCATGGAGATTCAAAACGACATCCTAGAAGCAGGGCAGAGGGTTCTCATATGCGATGATCTGCTTGCCACAGGGGGAACTGCAAAAGCGTCTGCAAAGTTAATTGAGAAGGTAGGAGGCAAGATTACGGGATTTGCATTTATAATAGAATTGACCGAACTCAATGGCATTAAGGGCATCAGCGGGTACGACTGTAAGGCACTGGTGAAATACTAGTGGAGAAGGATGTAGAGATCGGAATATTTGGCGGAACGGGGATTTATGACTCGGAACTATTAGAAGATGCAAAGGAGGTAGATATCGACACGCCATATGGCAGGCCGTCGGACACCATCACAGTCGGCATCTTCAAAGGACGAAAGATTGCCTTTCTTCCAAGGCATGGGAGAAAGCATTCAATTCCACCGCACAAGATAAATTTTAAAGCAAACATTTGGGCATTTAGAGAACTCGGAGTCGCCAGAATAATTGCGCCATCTGCAGTGGGAAGCCTGAAAGAAGAGTTGGAACCAGGACACTTTGCATTACCTACACAATTTCTAGATTTTACAAAATCAAGAGACGGTTCATTTTACGATGACAAAAGAGTGGTTCACATCTCAGTTGCAGATCCGTTTTGTCCGGAACTTCACGCATCGATCCTAAGGGTTGCAGAAAATCGGGATCTGAGATTGCACAAAGATTGTACATATGTCTGCATTGAGGGGCCTAGATTCTCTACAAAGGCAGAGTCAGTGTTTTATAGGACGACGGGAGCCGACATCATCGGAATGACACTAGTGCCTGAGTGCCAGCTAGCAAGGGAGGCCCAAATTTGTTATGCGTCAATTTCGGCTGTGACTGATTACGATGTTTGGGCTGAAAAACCGGTCACGGCAAAAGCGGTATCAGAGACATTATCCAAAAATGTCGAGAAGACAAAGAGGATGCTTGCAGAATTGCTGGACATAATTCCTAAATCCAGAGCTTGCTCTTGTGCAAAGGCACTTGAAGAAGCACAACTTTAATCATCATCATTACCGTCATCAGCAAATGATTCCTTTTTCAAGCCTTCAGGAAGAGCAAGGTCGCCTTGAAGCAGGTTTTTCTGCAAGAGCACAACTACCTCATCAACATCGTAGCCTAACTTTTTTAGTCTGGATTCTGCATCTTTTGATAGTTTTGCACCAACGTTTTGTCCGCCAATCCTTCCAAATGCTATTGCTGTGAATCTGAACTCATGCCCGTCTAAATTGAATCTGCCGGTAATTTTTGCAGCCATCTGGTCTCCATGCACGTTATTAATGCGGACTTTGAGGTTCATGCCAAAATCTAGATTTCCACAGCTTTGTTGATGTTATCGTCAATTAGAAAACTCCAATGACTGCTATCGACAATCTTGTAATCATCGACCCGTAGGGGGATAATTTTTTCACCAAGACACTCGTGTTTTATTTCACCGGATTCTTTTAGCTTGACTAATTTCCACTTGTGTTTGCCCTGCTGTAATTTACATACGGAGACTGCCCATCTTTCATCCGGACCGATCTTCGGCATTCCTACAAGATCTGCCAATTCCTCAATCCCTAACTGCTTTTCTTCACAGAAGCGTTTTTTGCACACTCCGCACCTCCAAACATCCACGGAGCCAATCGTACGCTCATCGATATTGATATTCACAACACCAAAGTAGACGGGTTGATGTTTACAAGACTCGATATCCATGCTCAACGGTGTTAACCAATCACCAGTATTATTTAGTCCTTGCATCGTCAAAGAACTTCTCCAGGAAAACCCCGATGTTATCGACTATTTTATTTGGCTTAAATTCCAGATTTTCCCGACTGCACATTCGTCTATACATGTTCACAGCAGTGAATCTGGGATGCATTGCCTCAAACTCTGTTTCTGTGATGCTGATAAAGGCCCCTGCCTTCATTAGATCATTGGCCGCTTGACTAGCATCCTTGACAGGCATGGACAGTTTATCTGAGATCATCTTTACACTCATCTTTCCATTACAAGTGACTAGCAAGTATACGCTTGCCTGGGAAGGCGTTAGTTTGATCTCAGAAATTAATGCATTTTCTATTTGGGATATTTCCACAGTCAGTGTGGGCACAGGGAAATAAAATATGTTATCTGTCTCTAGCCTGTCGCACAACCCTTCTTCCACCTTTTTGTTCCAAGCCGGCCGCACTTGGCAAGGCTGATCTGTCTCTAGCCTGTCGCACAACCCTTCTTCCACCTCTTTTGCCCCTCCTTTTGCTCGTCAGTAAGCGTACCTGCTAGTATGTCGCACAACTTGCTTTTCAAAGCCATATTTGGCCAAGATTGTGCTAATTTAGGCAGGTTATGCAACATGCTAATACATCCCCCATTCCCATGCCCTTTGCAGCAGAAGAGATCCTCAGTTGCATGGACGGGCTGATGACACGGTTCTTGCATTCCATGTGCATGCCACGTATCGTGTACTAGCATGTTGCATAACCTGCCTAAATTAGGATAATCTTGGCCAAATATGGCTTTGAAAAGCAAGTTGTGCAACATACTATCGTGTACGTAGTGATCCCGGTTGACAATCACTTATCATTTTGTCAACAAAGACTGATCGAAACGTATGGATCACAGGA
>RKRY01000053.1 GCA_007571135.1 Candidatus Nitrosopumilus sp.
AAGGGCGTTTTTGTAAACTCTATAAAAATAGCTTGATGATTATGTTGGGAAGCAAAGTCGTAAGTGTGCTGTGAACATAAACAGACCATGCCCAAAGACAGAGTGGCGTAATCGGTCAAGTCACATAAAGGAACTTCTAAAAAATGTGAGTTCATAACTTGCATACTGTATATTTTTCAATAATTTGATAAATCTTGTATAATTAGTTGAAATTGTCAAAACTGACTTAACCGATTACAGAGTGGCAACGATATTGCCATAACAGATGCCGCGGACGGTTTTGTCTTTGATTGCAATAATGATGCATGCAAAATAACTCCAAACACGATATCATCTTATATGACACGTCTTAACAGCCAACGTAGGGAGAATGGCAGCAGAGGCGCACTTTATTGAAACAATTATAGGAGTGGGAATGCTTTTGTTTGCCGCCAAACTGATGGCCGAACTCTTCCTCAGATTAAAGCTTCCAATAGTCTTGGGGGAATTGTTGGCAGGTATGATAATAGGACCGTTTGCCTTGGGACAATTCGTTGTAATTGATGGGAAGCAGCTGCTGCAAATCAATGACGAGATAAAAATTCTAGGGGAGATGGGGGCAATCGTAATTTTGTTTATGGCAGGATTGGAAATGACTCCAAAAGAGTTTCTCAAAGGGGGAAAGGCATCATTTGTTGTGGGGACGCTAGGAGTCGTGGTCCCGTTTTTTGCAGGATTTGCAGTATTTGGCATATTCGGATTTGAAGCATTAGAATCAATGCTGATAGCTACGGCATTGACGGCTACGAGCATAGCAATTTCAATTCAGGTGTTAAATGAATTTGGAAAAATCAAAACTCCTGAAGCCCGGCTGATTATTGGTGCCGCGGTAGTGGATGACATCCTGGCAATCGCAGTGCTGTCCGTAGTGATCTCCATCACAGGTTCGGATGCGGGAATTGAGGGGATTAACATTACAGACGTAATGATAACAATTCTTCAGGTTCTGGGATTCTTTGCCGTAATGCTGATAGTTGCAGTATTGGTTATACCCAGAGTCATCACGCCGCGAATATGGAAGGCCAAAGGCAGTGTTGAGGGAATTGCAACGGCGGCGTTCTTTGGTGCAGCTGCACTAGCAGGTTCGATCGGACTATCTCCTATTGTAGGTGCATTTGCAGTGGGAATGGCACTATCTACTACCAAAGTCTTTGAGAAGGTGGAGAATTTCATTGGCAAGATCGGCCTGATATTTGCGCCACTATTCTTTGCAATAATTGGCGCTCAGGTAGATCTTAGAGCAGTAGACATCAATATTCTGATGCTAAGCGGGGCGGTAATCGCAGTGGCAGTTGCAACAAAGCTATTTGGATGCGGATTACCTGCAATGCTGTTTTTGAAAAACAAGGCCCAGGGGATGAGAGTCGGAATCGGAATGATTTCAAGGGGAGAGGTGGGATTGATTGTTGCAGGAGTAGGAGTAACTGCAGGCGTTCTTACCTCCGAAGTATACTCTACAATTGTCATCATGGTGGCAGTGACTACCATAATCACGCCAATATGGCTGAAGATGGAATACAGAAAAGAGCAGAGAAAAGGAGACAGTTTGCCGAGTACTAAAGTAGAGCAAAAATCAGAATGATTCATCACAAAAATCCCGGCGATCACAGCATGCTGCTGCACATCCTGTTTTACAAGGTCGCCTTCGGCTAAGATTATCCTGATCTGGACCTGGGTCATGCAACCTATGATGATGTCGTGCCGTGATGCAATATCTGCACTAAGATTATCCTGATCTGGACCTGGGTCATGCAACAGCAGACAGGTAATTGACAATAATTAAAAACCACTAACAGCCAATTTGGCGCAGGTGTGTTGACAGGATCAAGGGGGATTCTCACTGATCCTAGCCATTTGTTAGAGACGGCAGCAGGCCCACAAAAGGGAAAGTCGATTAGAAGGATTGCTACAAAGAGCAAAAGAAAGAGAAAGATGGTGTTGTTGGGGGGGGGGAGGCTGCAAAGAGAAGCCGTCCAAGATGTCAAAAACAAATGCGCCACACGAAGACAGGCACAAAAAGGGTCAACTTATTTAACGAATTTATGTCCAAATTGGATTGAACACACATGAATAAACTAGATTCTGACTTTTACAAGGTATGCAACGAAATTACTCATAATCTGTTGGCATTCCACAAGCCAAACAAAAGACAAGTAAAAAAGGAGATCAGAAAAGTCTGCTCGAAATACTCTCTGGAAAGGATTCCAAAAAATTGTGAGATTTTGTCAGTTGCAAAAGACTCAGAGTTTGAGCAATTACGCAAAATGTTACTTAAAAGACCTGTAAAAACGGCATCAGGCGTTGCAGTAGTGGCACTAATGCCAAAACCATATGCATGCCCTCATGGAAGGTGTTCTTATTGTCCAGGTGGAATTGATTTTAATTCCCCAAACAGTTACACAGGCAATGAGCCATCTACACTAAATGCAATAGAAAACGAGTACGATCCTAAACTGCAAATCACAACAAAAATTGATAAATTGATCGCATTTGGCCATGACACATCAAAAATGGAAATTGTCATTGTAGGTGGAACATTTTTGTTTATGCCAAAAGACTATCAAAGAAACTTTATCAAATCCTGTTATGACGCACTAAACGGAACAGATTCAAAAGATCTTCATGAAGCAAAGCAAAACAACGAACATGCATCAATTAGAAACGTAGGGTTTACAATTGAGACCAAGCCTGACTACTGTAAAAAAGAACACGTCGATTGGATGCTAGACTATGGAATCACCAGGGTTGAAATTGGCGTGCAGTCACTTCAAGAAAGGGTTTACAAGATTGTAAACAGGGGCCACAACTACCAAGATGTTGTCGAGTCATTTCAGATTTCAAAGGATGCGGGATACAAGCTAGTTGCACATATGATGCCTGGACTTCCTACCATGACCCCAGAAGACGACATTGCGGATTTTAAAAAACTGTTTTCAGATTCAAACCTCCGCCCTGACATGCTAAAGATATACCCGTCACTGGTAATTGAAAACACGCCCCTTTATGAAGAGTACAAGCTTGGAAAATACTCCCCATATTCAGATGAAGAGATGATCAAAGTTTTGACCAAAGTAAAAAAGGATATCCCGAAATGGGTTAGAGTCATGCGTGTTCAGCGTGAAATCCATCCTGACGAAATCATTGCAGGATCTAAAGCAGGAAACCTCAGACAGATTGTGCATCAGAATCTAGCTAAGCAAGGTCTGTCTTGCAAATGCATCCGATGCAGGGAGGCTGGACTGACCAGGGTCAATCCGGAGGAAAGGACCATCAAACTGACCAGAATCGATTATGAGTCGTCAGGAGGAAAAGAGGTGTTCCTGTCATTTGAAGACGAGGACGAATCAATTTACGGATTTGCCAGATTAAGAAAGCCAAGTCTTGACGCACACAGGGACGAAGTCAAAGACGCATGTATTGTAAGGGAGCTGCATGTTTATGGCAAGTCTCTAAAGATTGGCAGAAAGGAAGAGCATGAAATTCAACATTCTGGAATGGGCAAAAAATTGATGGGCGAAGCTGAAAAGATATCTAAAGAGGAATTTGACGCAAAGAAGGTTTTGGTAATTAGCGCAGTTGGAACACGGGGGTATTATCATAAACTGGGATATTTATTATGTGGGCCATACATGGCAAAAGAGTTGAGTTAGCAAATGCCCGGACAAGAAATAATTGGAAAAGGAATCTGGATTGACAAGCTGGCACACGAGTTGCTTGAACGGGAAAAATCTCTTGGTAGAAATACGGATCTTCTAAGGGTGGAAAGCGGCCTTGGCGCATCCGGAATCCCACACATTGGAAGTCTGGGCGATGCAGTAAGGGCGTACGGGGTTAAACTGGCATTGGAGAATTTTGGGTACAAGTCAGAACTAATTGCATATTCTGATGATCTCGACGGATTGAGAAAAATTCCCGAAGACATGAGTGGGCTTGGATTAGAAGAACACATTGCAAAACCTGTCTCGCTGATTCCAGATCCCTATGGCAGTCACGAGTCATATGGAATGCACATGAGCAGCATGCTTTTAGACGGGTTAGACAAAGTTGGAATAAAATACGAATTCAGGCGAGCCAAGGATACCTACGGCCAGGGACTGCTCAAAGACCAGATCCACACAATCTTACAGAATAGCGCAAAGATCGGGGATAAAATTTCAAAGGCGGTAGGACAAGAGAAATATCAAAGACATCTGCCATATTTTCCGGTATGTGCAAACTGTAACCGCCTCTATACCGCGGAGGCTACAGAGTACATTGCTGATGAGAGGAGAGTCAAATACAGGTGCCATGACGTTGAAATTGGCTTGAATGTGGTCAAGGGCTGTGGCCACGAGGGAGAGACAGACATTACAAAGGATTTGGGAAAGCTAGCTTGGAAGGCAGAGTTTGCCGCAAGATGGGCGGCATTTGACATCAGATTTGAGGCATACGGAAAGGACATTATGGATTCAGTCAAAATAAACGACTGGGTAGCTGATGAAATTTTACAATTTCCGCATCCACATCATGTAAAATATGAGATGTTCTTAGACAAAGGCGGAAGGAAGATTTCAAAATCATTAGGAAACGTCTTGACCGCACAAAGGTGGATGAAGTTTGGCAGTACAAAGTCAATCCTGCTGTTGTTATACAAGAGAATCGCCGGTGCAAGGGTGCTAGGACTAGAAGACATTCCATCACTGATGAACGAGTATGACGAGTTAGAGGATATCTTCTTTGGAAGAACCAAAGTAGACAATCCTGCAAAGCTGATAAAGTCAAAAGGACTCTACGAGTATGTCAATCTGTTAAATCCGCCAAAACAGGCAGGCACACATGTCAATTACAGATTGCTAGTCGAACTATCAAAAATCTTCAAGCAAGACAGGAAAGACCGGGTTATGAAAAAACTGCTCGATTACGGGATCATCAAAAACACTGAGCCGGAAATCGAGCAGCTAATCGAGATTGCAGGCAATTATTCAGACGAATTTGTCAGGCGGGAAAAAATACAAGTTGATCTGAAGGAAACCGATAAAAAGGCACTAAGAATTCTTACGGAAAAATTAGGGGGAGACGAAGAACCAGAGGACATCCAAAATACGATTTACCAAATTGCAAAATCAAACAATGTACAGCCAAAAGACCTTTTCAAAATATTGTACCAGATAATTTTGGGAACGTCCCGTGGTCCAAAGATAGGTCCGTTTATTTCAGATATCGGACGGAAACAAGTAGCAAGAACAATTTCAGAGTATGTGTAGTTATGGCCCATAGTGAACACAACAGATCGAAGAACAGCGGAGGTTTTGCACTCATAATTTTCGGCGCATTATTGCTATTTTTGGCGCCAAACATATACCCAAGCATGCCTGAATTGGGGACAGTCGCTTTGACTGTGGGAGCAATTGTCGGAGCAATTGGATTTTATCTGAAATTTATCAAAGGAAGATCGAGAAGGATGTGATGTAAGAGATGGGATTTTTTGGAAAAAAGAAGGACGACGGTACTCGTGGGCATGCTGAGGAAAGCTACGAAGGAGCACCTCTGAAGGATGAACTACAAACCAAGATCGAGGATCTAGAATCGGAATTCGGAGAAAAAAAGGCAGAATACGAACAGCTTGAAGAGCGGGTCAGAACTGTAAAAGAAGAGTACGATGCGGCAGTCAGTAATCTGATGGCTGTAAAAAAGGAACTGCACCATAGAAAGCTGGAAGCAGACGTTGCACAAAGAGAACACAAGTCAATTTTAGAAAAAATCAAGGAACTGGACAGGAACAAAGATGAGAAAAGGGAGGTGGAATTTATCAAAACCGAATTGGAACTATCAAAAATCAAAAAAGAGCTAGAATCGTTGACAGAAGAACATCAAAAAGTAAAAGAAGATCTGACCCAAAGACACTCAGATCTTCGCATGGTTAGAAAACAGCAGATTGACGTTGAAAAGGAACTTGAGGAAGCAAATTCAAGGCTGTATAATGCAAAAACAGAGCTAGACAAGAAAGACGAATTCCAAGATCCTAGCATCCTGACACCTAAAGAGAAGGAGTTTATTCAAGGCGAAAAAAGAAACGACCAAAGTATTGCTGGAGTCATTGAAGCTGCCAGTGCGGTTGTAGGTTCGTTAAAATCAAAACTAAACACGGCCCAAAAAGAGCTTGACACAGTCCAAAATCTTTTAGAAAAAGAAAGAGAGGCACATGCGGAAACTAGAAACAAACTAGACAATCTAAAATCATCAGAATCATAGGTCTTCAAAATACCTTTTCCATCTTGCCTTAATGTCGTCCTCAGAGATGCCCATATCGTACAGGGGCGAGGTCACTTCAGATACCTCTGAGACATCTACAAGAACAATGGAACCGATGGGACTTTTGATGCCTCTGCCTCTGTAAAATGCTAGTATCTCGTCAAACCGTTCCCCTTTCTTTAGAATGTGAGCTTTTCCTGAGAAGAGATACCCCCTTCTTGAAAGAGGATCTATTACATTAATCTCAACATTGGGATTTGTCTGTAAATTTTGCACGGTGTCTGGAGAACGGATGTCTGCAAATGCTATGGTGTTCTCATCCCAACCCACAACTGTCCCCTTTGGTGACAAATTAGGCAGCCCGTCTTGAGAAACCGTGGCGACATATCCTAGTTTGTGTAAATCCAAAAAGGCTTTGATTTTCAGAGTAATCATGACTGCAAAATTATCAAAGATTCGATTTAATTAATTTTCAACCCTAACGCATGACTTCGGCCATAAACTGTGAGAAGAAGAAAAACCCTATTCCGCCTCCAATGATTGCCACCCATGCAGCAACCTGCTTGATTTTAGACATTTAAGGGATTTCTTCAAGCTTACTATTGAATCTAATTGAGTCATCTAGACAATTATAATTGAATTGGGTACAGATAACAAGCAATGGCAAGCATCAAAGATGTAGTCAAATTCTTTGTATTTCTAGCGGGAGGATTGACGGCAATAATCGTTGGGGCATTTATGATTCGAGGAACTATGCACATGTGGGACAATTCTGAGGACAATAAAGAAGAAGAAGAAGGGGAAGAAGGGGAAGGACGATGATGAGGATGAGGATGAGGATGAGGAGAGGAAACAGGGAAAGACAAAGGCTAAAAACACGCAATGTAATTTGCATTGCAGTGTTGCAAGATTCTTTAATTAGGAAATTGTTAGATCAGACATTGCACAGAGTTTGAACAATTTGAACTGAAATAAAGCAGACTTTTATAAATGTCAGGCAAATTTCGAAATGCGAAAACGAGACTGATCTCCTTTATGGATATTGTGTTGGAAAGATGAGGTGGTGGAGGGGAGAAAAAGAAAGGAACATTGCACTATCTACTAAAAACAACAAGGGCATCGTCTAGAGGTTATGGATACCTTTGAAACTTGAGTAATTGCCGTCTCATAAAATGAAAATAACGAAGGCAATCTTGGACTGAATCAGTGAAATACAAATAGTCCATAAACTTGGAAAGAATGTGGTTGGACCTAGAGATGGCGGATTTGGATTTGACCAATCAAAAAAATATACTAGTGTGGATAATTTAGATGAGATTTGTGTGCAATGCCAAGCCGGACAACACAAGAAATGTCTAAAAAAAGCAAAAGAACACGACAACTGTGAATGTGAACATTGCATAATTTACGGTTAAACAAAACCTTGATCAATTTTTTTAATATTATGGATACGAACGTAATTCGTGAGGAATTTCTAGGCGGTCCTGGGCAAATACAGATTCAAAGTCTGCTACACGACTTGCTTTTCAAAATAACCTTTGATTAACCATCTGTCTGAGAGGTTATACAACGGACTTAAAGACTACGCCTGTAGCCAAAGTTGGGGATCCATCTCCAAGATGACAATTTCTCATAACTAATATTTTATGTTGATCTTAAAACAATTGTGAAAAAACGATGTGCTTGGGCTACAGATGAGCCAAATTTATCATATCATGATAAAGAGTGGGGACGTCCTCAACATGACGATCAAAAATTATTTGAATTCTTGGTTTTAGAGGGAGCTCAGGCGGGTTTGTCTTGGACCACAATTTTGAACAGGAGGGAGGGTTACAGGAATGCATTTTCTGGTTTTGATGCCAACAAAGTGGCAAAGTATTCTAAAAAACGTATAGACAGATTACTTCACGATGAATCCATAATAAGAAACAGGCTCAAAATAAATTCTGCAGTAAACAACGCCAAGCAATTCCTCAAAATTCAGAAAGAGTTTGGCTCTTTTGACAAATATCTGTGGAGTTTTGTAAATGGCAAACCGATAAAAAATCATTTTAAGAGTCCTTGTGACTTGCCGGCATCAACCAAAATCTCTGTAAAATTAAGCAAGGATCTCAAAAAACGTGGATTTAATTTTGTGGGCCCTACAATTTGCTATGCTCTAATGCAGGCAATCGGAATGGTAAATGATCATACTTTGGAATGCTTTCTTTTTCGAAAATAATTTTTAAGTGGGATTGTTTATCTCAAATCATGGTAGAAGGAAAATTTGCGACAACTGTAACTTGTATGGATGGCAGAATTCAACTCCCACTTGCAAAATGGATAAAAGAAAATTACTTGGTTGACTATGTTGACACTATAACAGAACCTGGCATGGATAAAAAAATCGCAGATAATGCTGATTTGGAGCATGTCAAAACCAAGGTTAAAATTTCAATAAATGCCCACAAATCTTCACTGATCGTTGTATCTGGTCATTCTGATTGTGCTGGGAATCCGGTATCTGATAAAGAACACATCTATCAAATCAAAAAAGGAGTTGAAGTTATCTCTTCATGGGGTTTGGGCGTCAGCGTAATCGGTGCTTGGGTTGACAGCTCTTGGGATGTCAGTATTGTGTGAAATAGCGAATTCCAACCCCTGGTTTTACAAAATCACTAAACCAAACAGAGAAATCATTACATCTTTGACATGTGTGCACAATGTTCACGATAAATGATAGTTTATTTTGTCAATCTTGACCTATACTGCAGATCATATTATTTTCGGCAACAACGATTCTCTGGAGATGAATCT